>CALVPC010000016.1 GCA_944350405.1 uncultured Bacilli bacterium | reverse complement strand
TATTCCACCACCACTAATTTCAACAGTTATCTTATGAATGCTCTTGGCTTGTTCACTAGTAATATAGTACATTATTCTCTCTCCTTCAAGCGTTCAAAAACATCTTTTGCTTCTTCTAATCTTTCTTTTAAATCTTCACTTTTTTCACCCAAAAATCTTTCATATTCTGTCGCTTGTAATGGTGAAATATAGTCAGTTAATTTTACATGAAGAGCATCTCTAAATGCTAAATCTCTGCTTGCCATTTTAACTCGTGCCTTATTAATTAACGGAATATAAAGAGATTGTTTTTCAAAACCAGAAAAAACATTATCGGTTTCTTCTGGTGTTAATTTTCTGCCTAATTCCACACTCTTATTCTCAATTACTTCTGCAAGACCACTTTCGTAAGAAGCAATTAAATCAAGTATTTCAGAGTAAAAAGTATCTCTTGTTTTATCTTTCTTTTCAAGTTTTAATATTCTTCTATATTCAGCAGATTTTTCTCTAAATATACTTTCATATATTTTATCTGTATATATAGGATATTTAAAATCACCCATATCCACAAAATTATTCAAAGCATCTGTAAATTCACGTCTATAATTTTCTTCTTCAAACCAGGAATTTATGAAATCTTCATCACGTTGATTAATATACTTTGTTGCACCACCAGTTTTTACATTTATTGTATCAATAACAATATCCAATATGTTTTGTCTAATAATTTTTGCTTTTTCGCTTTCTACTAATAGCATGCCCATATTCAAAAATGCTCTAAAATCGAAAACACCTAAAACTGTGGTTGCTTTTGGAATGGTACCGACATTAATGTCGGTACCTTGGTTATTAAAGATTTCTATAAATCTCTTTAACCTTGTTCCTTTTAATACTTCGTAACCATTTTCATTAAATTCCTCTTTATTATCTTCTAAATATCTTTCAACTGTTCTTATATCAATTTCATAAAAAGAGGCTATTTGTTCTTTTGTAAAAGCAATTTTATCTTCAAACAATATTCCTTTTAAATCACATGCTTTTTCTATTTCATTCATTGCAAAGTTATTATTTAAAATATTTTGTCTATCTATTTTAGAATTTGTTAAATCTTTTGCCATTTTTTACCTCCTTGAATCAAATGATTATATTTATTATACCATTATTAACTTATTTCAACAATGAATCCAATTAAAAACCATTTCAATTTTTATCAAAATTAATAATAACATTCATTTTATCATCCTCCTTCATTCCAGAAACTATTTTACATAAAAAAAGCATCAACAAATACTGTCAATACTTTTAAAATTAAATTATTTTAATTATTTTTATTATTATCTAAAATTGGTTCATTAATAAATATTTTCTTATTATCAAAGTCAATTGTTGCTTGTACATCATAAGGTATAATGCATCTTGGAGTTGAATGACCAAAATTAACATTGAATAGCACTGGAGTATCTATATCTGTAAAAACTTTTCTATAAACATTTTTATATTCTTCGTAATATTGCTCATCTTGAGGTTTTCCAACTATAATTCCTTTTACTAAGTTTAATATTTTTCTATTTTTTAACTCAATTAACATTTTTTCTAATTCTTCAGGTTTTGGTTTTTCTTCAGATGTTTCTAAAAATAATATTTTTTCTTTCCATTCCTCTTCTGTAGGAAATATGTTATATTTTTCAAAGACTTGTGGTTCATCACCATATCTGTTACCTGTAAAATCATCATAAATACTTTCAATACATCCACCATAAAATTTACCAATTACCATACCACTTCCATTTAATGTTTCATATCCATGTTGTTCCTGACACATTTTTCTTGGTTTCCCAATTTCCTCAATTCCAAAACTTTCTCTTTCTTTATACCAAAAAGGACTTGATTTAATTTCATAATTTGATTCATTTAAAAAGAATTTTAAAAATTGTTCTTTAGTATATGGAAGCATATCATTATCAAGTTCGGCTAAATCTACTATTACACAAGGGCCATAAAAAGTAGATAGACCTAATTTATTTAACATTAAATGGTTATTAGTTGTATCTGAAAATCCAGTAAAAATTTTTGGATTTTTTTTTACTGCTGTTTTAAATTCGTCATCTTCCATTAAATAAGGAATTGTTCTGTATGTATCATCTCCACCAATAGCACATATTATCCCTTTTATACTATTATCTATAAAAGCTTGTTTTAAATCAGCTGCTCTTGCTTCTGGATGATCCTTTAAAAAATCAACTCCTTTTAATGCGTTCGGCATAATTATTGGAACAAGCCCCATATCTTCTAATCTTTTTATAGCAATTTTTAGTTCATGTTCACAGTAAGACATACCAAGAATGCCGCTTGATAAACTCACAATCGCAATTTTATCTCCTTTATTTAATTTTTTTGGTTTAACCATAGTAATCAACTCCTACATATATTATACCATTAATTATACAAAATAAAGATGTCCACATTTAAAATGTTGTCCACATCCTTATTTTACTTAGGTTTTATTAGTATTACGTGGACAAGTTGTAAAACTCGAACCAACTTACTAATTTTCAAATTTTAAGTTTTCCCTTATTTTATGCTACTTTCCACAACATTGTTTATATTTTTTTCCCGAACCACATGGACAAGGATCATTTCTACCAATCTTTTCTTTTTTTATAGTACGACCTTTACGTGTAGTATCTGAATCATTAGTAGATTGATTCTTAACAACTTGTTTTCTTTCAATATTTTGCCTAATTTCAGCTTTTAAAAGATATAAAGTAGTATATTTATCAATATTTTCTAACATCTGATCAAACAAATTGAAACCTTCTTCAGTATATTCTCTTAAAGGATTATCCTGTGCATAACTTCTAAGAAAAATTCCTTCCTTCAAATGTGCCATAGTATTAATTTGTTCCATCCAATATTTATCAATTACATTAAGATTAATTACTTTTTCAAACTCATTAGCAATTTCTTCTGGAATATCTTTAATTTTATCAGTGTATTCTTTTTGAACTTTTTGGGCAATTCCATCAATTATCTCATCAACACTTTTATCACTAAAGAAATCAGGTTTAAGTGACTTACTAAGTAAATTAGAATTAACATATTCTAAAATATCTACTATATCTTGTTCACCAAGCTTCTCATCTTGATCCAAATGTGAATCAATTAAATCTGTAACATGATTATAAATTGATTTTAAAATTTCATCATGAATTGATTCACTATCCAAAATCTTATTTCTTTTTCCATAAATAAGTTCTCTTTGCTTATTCATTACGTCATCATATTGAAGTACAGTCTTACGACTATCATAATTGTTTCCTTCAACTCTTTTTTGTGCTGAAGCAACTGATTTAGTAAACATCTTACTTCTAATAACCATTTGATCATCCATACCAGTAGTTTGAAGAAGATTTTTGATTTTTTCTGAACCAAAACGAACCATAAGTTCATCGTCCATAGCAATATAAAATTGTGTAAACCCAGGATCTCCTTGACGACCAGCACGACCACGAAGCTGATTATCTATACGACGAGATTCATGTCTTTCTGTACCAATTACGCACAAACCGCCAAGCTCTTTAACTCCTTCACCTAATTTTATATCAGTACCACGACCAGCCATATTAGTAGCAATAGTAACTGAACCTTTTTCTCCAGCTTTAGCAATAATCTCAGCTTCACGAGCATGATTTTTAGCATTTAAAACTTCATGAGGTATTCCTCGTTTCTTTAACAAATCACTAATTTCTTCACTAGCCTCAATAGCAATAGTTCCAACCAGAATAGGTTGTCCAGTGTTATGTCTTTTTTCAATTTCATCTATAATAGCCTTATATTTTGCTTTTTTACTAACAAAAATAAGATCAGCCATATCAACACGAATGATAGGTTTATTAGTAGGAATAGCAATAACATACATATTATAAATATCTCTAAATTCTTCTTCTTCAGTCTTAGCAGTACCAGTCATCCCAGAAAGCTTATTATACATTCTAAATAAATTTTGAAATGTAATTGTAGCTAAAGTCCTAGTTTCTTGTTGAATCTCAACACCTTCTTTAGCTTCAATAGCTTGATGAAGACCATCGCTAAAAGCACGACCAGGCATAAGACGTCCAGTAAACTGATCAACTATAACTATTTTACCTTCACTAACAACATAATCAAAATCTTTTTTCATAGAAAAATTGGCATGTAAAGCTTGATTTATAAAATGAACTAAAGTTGAATTCTTAATATCATATAAATTATCAACTTTAAAATATTTTTCTGCCTTCTTTACACCTTCATCATCTAAATTAGTTCTTTTAAGCTTAGCATCATAAACATATCCATTATTTTCTTTTAAAGTCTTAGCAAATCTATCAGCATCTACATATAAATTTTTATTTTCTAAAAAACCTCCAGAAATAATAAGTGGAGTACGTGCCTCATCTATAAGAATAGAATCTACTTCATCGACAATAGCATAATTAAGCCCTCTTTGTTGCACCCTATCTTCTTTTCTAATTGCCATATTATCACGAAGATAATCAAAACCAATTTCATTATTAGTAGAATACAAAATATCACAATCATATTGTTCTCTTTTCTCTTTAGAACTCAAATCTCTAGTATTAAGTCCAACAGTAAGGCCTAAAAACTCATGAATTTGTCCCATCCATTTAGAATCACGATCAGCCAAATATTCATTAACAGTAACAATATGAACACCTTTACCATCCAAAGCATTTAAATATGCAGGAAGAACAGAAGTAAGAGTTTTACCTTCACCAGTTTTCATTTCTGCTATATTACCATAATGAAGAGCAAGTCCACCCAAAAGCTGAACATGATATGGCTTTTCCCCTATCACACGAAAACATGCTTCTCTAGCAGTAGCAAATGCTTCAACTACTATATCATCCAATGTAGAACCATTTTTTAATCTATCTTTAAATTCTATAGTTTTATTTTTTAACTCTTCATCACTTAAAGATTGAAATTCTTCATCAAGAGCTTCTATATCATTAGCAAGTTTTTCAAATCTCTTAAGTTCTTTTACATCATAATCAAATAATTTTCTAAAAAGTGACATTACCATCATCTCCTCAACATAATATTTTAACATCAAAAAGCGAAAATTAAAAGCAAATTTACCGAATTTTAGCACAAATATTAACCAAAATATACTTAAACAAATAACCTCAACTACATTTCTAATACATATTATAATAAATATGAAAAAATATTTGTTAAAAAACTAAATTTACTAATTAACACACTAAAATAAAAGTTAAAAGAAGTAGTATCATCACTACTCCTTCTAAAATACTAAAAACCAATATAATTCATTGCAAAAAGTGTCACTGCTACAACCAAAACAACAAGTATAGCTGTACATATTAATATAAGCGTAGTTACAGATCCTAACGTAGAAGTATGATTATTATCCTCAGTAAAAGAACCGACATTATAATGATCATTATCTACTTTATCACTGAAAGAACTATTAGGCATAATATAATTACTTTGTTTATTTAAAACTCTAACCTTTGCCCTTTGATTATTAATATCACTACCAACATAATCATTATTAGATTGTTCATTTAAATAATTATTACTATCGTTAGCACTTTCTATTTGCAAAAAACTATCTCTAGTAACAGATTGAGCTTCCTGCAATTCTTTAAAATTAGGCTCAAGATCTTTTTTCACAGAATCAATAACTTTAGGTATAACTTTTTTAATTTCCTCTTCCCATCTATCATTAAACTTCTCAGGCATCATTATCACCATCCAAAACCATATTATCAGCTCTTTTAAGAATTAGTTTAGTGATATTTTTCATTTGTTCCGGAGGTAAATCATAAATTTTAAAAGCTTCATTTATTTGTTCTTTTATATCATCAATAAAATTCTTTTTATAATAATCAGAAAATGAAGTTTCATAATCCATTCTTCTAAACACTCCAATAAAAAAATCTTTAAGCCAGTTTGGCACTTTACTCATATAAAGATCAAAATTTTCTAAAACATCCATATCACTAATAATAGCACTTCTATCTTCATTACAATACCAACCAAGTACCATAAGTGCAAGAGAAACTCTTTTATTTTCTTTAGTAGATTTCCTATCTGCAAGAATACTAACACCAGTATTAAAACCAGCTATAGTTTTAGTTAAATTATCACTATCACTAAACAAATTATCAGGAAAAACTATTTCTCCAGTTGTAGTACTAATTCTAATCTCATCTAAATTAATTCTTACTATATTTCTTGATTCATTATCAATAGCATCAGAAACTTTTTTCATAAGACGACAAAAAGTTTGAACCTTAACATTTTCAAATTCATTCTTTCTATCAATAAATTGTCTAAGTGAAATACTATTATCATTCATACATGAATCACCTATCATAAAGATTATATCACAAATGATTAAAACAAGAAATACTTTAATATCTTTTTTCTAATTTGAAGTAAAGAATTGTCAACTTTTTTAAGATTAATATCTAATAAAGTAGCTATCTCTTTATAAGAAAAACCATTATATCTAAGTTCAAAAATAGCGGCATCCGAATCTTTAAGACTATGTTTAAAATCAATTATCTCACTTTGAAACAAATCATCTCCCACCACCTCAAAAGTATCAAAGTTATCAATAAATTCACTACTATTTTCATAGTTTTCAAACTCCATATAACTATAACTATCAGGCTTTGATAAATACTTTCGAGAAAAATTTAAAATTCCTCTTTTAAGACAAACTAAAAGATAAGAGTAAAATAAAATATCATTGCTCTCATTATATCTATCAATAGCATAACATGTAGTAATCCTACATTGCTGTACTAAATCTTCCACATCCAGTCCTTTTCTAGGATTAGATTTTACAAAAGAATAAGCCAACTTCCTAAAAAGTGGCTCATATTTCTTTAACATATAAGAAAGCATCTCTTCATCTTCTCTTATCATATAAACAAGCTCATAATCATCATATTGCATAATTCCTCCTATAAGCTTCTCTGCCTAACAACTTCATATATAATTATAGCCGCAGCAACCGAAGCATTTAAACTATCCACTTTTTTACTTATAGGAATAGAAATAATATAATCTGATGATTTTTTTACAAGTTCACTAACACCCTTACCCTCATTTCCAATAATAAGACAAACATTCCCATCATAACTAACATCTGTATATTTAGTATGACTCATATCTGTCGCATAAACCCAGTAATTTTTATCTTTAAGATATTTTATAGCTTGACTAAGATTAGTCACCATTGCAATCTTGATATTAAGTGCTGACCCAACACTAGTCTTAAGTACTGTAGAATTAACACCAACACTTCTATCTTTTGGAATAACAATACCATCAACTCCAGCAGCAACACAAGTTCTAATAATTGCCCCAAAATTATGAGTATCTTCCAAATGATCAAGAATAACTATAAATCCATTATCCTCTTTAATTAAATCATCAAGATCATAATATTCATATTCCCCCACATCAATAATTATACCTTGATGATTTTCTTTAGCAAGTTCATCTAATTCATATTTAGTATAGAAATGAGGTTTCAAATTTAATCTTTCTACTAAAGAAATAATATTTTTATCATTAAAATTTCTATCTAAATATAACGATTTAATCTTTTTTTTATTTTTTAAATATTCTAAACAACTATTCTTACCATATACAAGCATAATAACTACATCCTTTACAAATTCACTATAAAGTTAAACACCTCATTTAATCTTTTTTTATCATTTTTATATAAAAAACCTATTAAAATCTCAAATGCTGTGGCATACTTATATGTAATATAATCACAATTTTTAGGACTTTTATGTGTTTTTATATTACGACCACGGCGAACTATATCAAGTTCGTCTTCATTTAAAAATCCTTTATCTATAAGTTCTTTAACAAAATATGATTGCCTTTTTGCAGCAACAAACATAAGTGTAAACTTATGTAAATCATTAATTTTAACAATATTTTTCTCTATTAAATACTCTCTAACCATTACTTCAAAAACAGCATCACCTAAAAAAGAGAGTTGTTGAAGGCTCATATTAATCTCTATTTCCTGCAGCCATAATTAAAAGTCTAGCAATTTCAAGCAAAGTAGTAATAAGACTAGCAACATATGTAAGTGCCGCAGCAAAAAGTACTTTTGATGCCCCTTCTTTCTCTTTACCAGTTAAAAAATTATATTTTTCTAAATTAGTCATAGCCTTACGAGAAGCATCAAACTCTACCGGAAGAGTAATAAGTTGAAAGAAAAGAATAGCAAATAACATAACAATTCCAATATAAAACAAATCCATTAAGCTAAAAACTAAGCCTATAAAAATTGCTAAATAGCCAAACCTAGAGCATAGATTAACAACAGGAAAAATATATTTCCTAAGTTTCATGAAAAAATTACCTTCTTTATGCTGAATAGCATGCCCAACTTCATGAGCCGCAATAGCTAAAGCGCTAATACTTTTACCATGAAATACATTAGTGGAAAGTCGTACAACATTTTGACTAGGATCAAAATGATCAGACAAATATCCTTTAGTCTCAACAACATATACATTGTCAAGTCCATTATTCTTAAGTATTTCTTGAGCTACCTCAACACCAGATATATCACGCTTATTCTTAATGCTTGAATACTTTTTATAACGTGAACTAACTAAAATTTGTGCAAATAATGTTATTAATATTGATATAAAAATAAGTAAATACGTAATTCCCATAAATACCTCCTATAAAATCTCATATTTCGTACCAGAACTCGTATCTATAAGTTTAATTCCCATAGAATAAAGTTCATCACGAATACTATCAGCTAAAGAATAATTTTTAGATTTTTTTGCTTCATCTCTAAGAGCAATCTTTTCTTTTATTAATTCTTCTGAAACATCTAAAGATTTAGACTCTTGTTTTAAAAGATCTAATCCTAAAACTTTATCAAACTCACCAATTAAATATCTCTTAGAATTATCATTTAAATTATCATCTTTAAGAACATCATAAATAGTAGTAATCATCATTGAAGTATTTAAATCATTTGAAATATTATCTTTAAATTTGTCCAAATAATAAGAAACATCTAATATCTCACCATCATCTTTTAAAGAAAGAATTTTATTTTTAAGTTTAGTATAAGCTGATTCAAAACTATCAAGTCTATCAAAAGAAAACGCAAGTTGTTTTCTATAATGTGAAGATAAACAAAAAAGTCTATAAGCTAAAGGATTATAACCTTTTTCCTCTAATAAAGATAATGTTAAAAAGTCTCCCTTACTCTTACTCATCTTACCATCTTCATCATTTAAATGTTCGACATGGAACCAAAACTTACACCATTTATGTCCAACATACGATTCAGTCTGAGCAATTTCATTAGTATGATGAGGAAATATATTATCAACACCACCACAATGAATATCTAAATACTCCCCTAAATATTTAAGAGCAATAGCAGAACACTCAATATGCCATCCAGGATATCCTAGTCCCCAAGGAGAATCCCACTTTAACTCTTGATTTTCAAATTTAGACTTAGTAAACCATAAAACAAAATCAGTTTTATTTCTTTTATTCTCATCCAAAGAAACATCATCACGAACACCAGTCATTAATAAATCACTACTATGATTAGTAAGAACATAATAATCATCAAGACGTGAAGTATCAAAATAAATATTATCACCAGATTTATAAGCAAAACCTTTATCAAGCAAAACTTTAATCATTTCAATATAACTATCAATCAAACTTGTCGCTGGAACAACTACACTTGGTTTATTAATATTAAGCTTCTTACAATCTCTAAAAAAAGCATCAGTATAAAATTTAGCAATATCCATTACAGACTTATTTTCTCTTTTTGCACCCTTAAGCATCTTATCTTCCCCAGTATCAGCATCACTAGACAAATGCCCAACATCAGTTATATTCATAACCCTATCAACCTTAAAACCTAAAAACTTAAAAGATTTTTCTAAAACATCTTCCATAATATATGTTCTCAAATTACCAATATGAGCAAAATGATACACAGTAGGACCACAAGTATACATTTTAATTTTTCCCTCTTCATAAGGGATAAATTCATCAATACTTCTTGTTAAAGTATTATATAATTTCATAAATTTCACTTCCTATCTAAACGATTAAGAATAACATCTTTTCCAAGCAAATATATCGTATCACCAAGTTCTGGACCATGCATCTTACCAGAAACTTTTATTCTAATAGGCATAAAAAGCATCTTTCCTTTTATCCCAGTTTTCTCTTTAACATTATTTATAGCCATTACAATATTATTAACATTCCAATCAGAAATATTACAAATCTCATCTCTAAAAGTATCAATTACTAAAGAAGTATCATTCTCTTCCATAAAAGTTCTACATTCTAAATCAAAATCACTATCTTCAAAAAATAATTTAACTTCATCTACTATTTGCGATCCATAACTAATATGATTTTGATATATTAAAGCCAAATGTCTAACCCAATCTTCACTCTTATCACTTAAATCATATGCTTTTTCTAAAAAAGGTCTAACTAATTTTAAATATTCATCACTATTTAATTTTTTTATATATTGAGCATTAAACCATTGTAATTTTTTTACATCATAACTACTTGAAGATTTACTTATTCTCTTAGGATCAAATTCTAAAATAAGATCATCTAAAGAAAACAATTCTCTATTACTATTAGGACTCCATCCTAAAAACACTAAATAATTAACAATAGCACAAGGTAAATATCCTTCATTATATAAATCCATAAACGAAGCATCACCATTTCTTTTACTAAGTTTAGTACCATCTTCTCCTAAAACCATAGCAACATGAATATAAGAAGGCTTCTCCCATCCAAATGCTTCATATAATAAATTATATTTAGCAGTCTGATCTAAATATTCCTTTCCTCGCACCACATGTGTAATATTCATTAAATGATCATCAATAACATTAGCAAAATTATAAGTAGGATATCCATCAGATTTAATAAGAATTTGATCTTCTAACACACTATTATCAATAACTATCTCTCCATAAACTAAATCATTTATTATAGTCTTACCTTCTTTAGGCATTGCTTGCCTAATAACATATTTTTCTCCCCTAGCTATTCTTTCTTTAACTTCATCAGGACTTAAATTTCTACAATGACCATCATACATAAAAGGAATTTTATTAACACTTGCTATTTCGCGAAGTTCATTAAGCCTTTCCTCACTACAAAAACAAAAATATGCTTTTCCCATATCAACAAGCTTATTAGCATAGCTTTTATATATATCAAGTCTTTCGCTTTGAACATATGGACCAAACTCACCTTCATTTAAAGGACCTTCATCAACATTTAACCCACACAATTTAAGAGTATCATATATAAATTCTACAGCACTCTCAACTTTTCTATTTTGATCTGTATCTTCAATTCTAAGTATAAAATCACCATTATCATGCTTAGCAACCAAATATTCAAATATAGCAGTTCTTAAATTACCAATATGCATATATCCAGTAGGACTAGGAGCAAATCTTGTTCTCGTCTTCATATAAATCACCTGCCTGTATTATATCAAAAAAAAAAAGGTTATACAACCTTCAAATCTTTTACAGAATCTATTCTAATTCTCTTATCACCAGAAAGCATCTTATCAATTATAATATTTTCTAATCTTTGTTCTATCACAGTATCTATTCTGCGAGCTCCATATTTATCATACTCACACAAATCAATAATCTCAGATATTAAATTGTTAGAAAACGAACAAATAATACCTTTATCCTTATAAAACTTTCTAATAAACCTAAGCTTATTTCTAACAAGCCTAGTGCACACATCTAAAGTAATTTTATTAAAATAAATAATATTCTCAATCCTATTAACAAACTCAATACCAAAAAAATTATTTATATCTTCAAAAGACACTTTATTATTAAACCCTATACTATCTTTACTACATCCTAAATTAGAAGTCATTATAATAGTAGTATTAGAAAAATTAACTACTTCTCCCTTACTATTCTTACACACTCCTTCATCAAGAATCTGTAAAAACAAATTAATAACTTCCCGACTTGATTTTTCAATCTCATCCAAAATTATCAAAGAATAAGGATTATCTTTCACTTGCTCAAAAACATTTTTACTATCTGAATAACCAACATATCCAGGTGGAGAACCAATCATCTTGCTAATAGAATGTCCCTCTCTAAATTCACTCATATCAACTCTTATAATATTCTTACCATAAATAATCTTACCATATTCTTTAGCAAGAAGTGTCTTACCAACACCAGTTGGCCCTAAAAATAAAAATGAAATAGGTTTTTTATTATCAAAAGAAGAATAATTTTTTTTCTTATAAGCTTTACATATCATATCCACTGCATTATCCTGACCTAATACCACAGAAAGTAAACTCTTTTTTAAATTTTCAAATATTTTAGGAACATCTTTATATACAGGTATCTTCGTACGTTCCTCAACAATCTTATAAACATCCTTAAGTTTAACTTTATTATAATTAGCATTAGAATTTTTAAGAGCCATCTTATTCTTCTTATCTTCTAAAATCATCTCTGTCTTTTTATACAAAAAAGCTTCGTTGAAATTATTATTTATAATAGATTTATTTTTTAACTCCTTAATCTCATTTAATTTCTCATTAATACTACTAATATCACTATTATTATATATAGAAACAGAAGATCTAGAACAAACCTCATCAAGAATATCAATTGCCTTATCAGGCATCTTTCTATCATAAATATATTTAGAAGAAAGCTCAATTATATTATAAATAATCTCATCACTAATTTTAACCTTATGATAATTTTCATAAATAGGTCTAAGTTTTTCTAAAATTAATCTTGTCTCATTTTTATCTGGTTCTTCAACTAAAACTGTCTGAAATCTACGAGAAAGAGCTTTATCATTTTCAATAAACCCCTTATATTCAGAAATAGTAGTAGCCCCAATTATTTTTATCTTACCACGAGCAAGTGCAGGTTTTAAAATATTACTAGCATCAATAGCACCTTCTGCACCACCAGCACCAACCAAAGTATGAATCTCATCTATAAATAAAATAATATCTTCATTCTCCTCAAGCTCACGAATAATCTTCTCAAGCCTTTCCTCAAATTCCCCACGATATTTAGTCCCAGCAACTAAACTTGCCATAGAAACAGAAATAATTTTTTTGTTAACAAGTTTATTAGGAACATTAGAACTCTCAAGTATTCTTGCAAGTTCTCCAACAATAGCCGTTTTACCAACTCCAGCTTCCCCCAAAAGTAAAGGATTATTCTTAGTACGACGTGACAAAATTTCAATTAAACGAGAAATTTCCTTATCTCTCCCAATAACCGGATCAATCTCTTCACTCTTAGATTTCTCATTTAAATTAACCCCAAAACTCTCAACCAAAAGTTTCACATTTTTAGACTTCTTACCAACATAAAAATCATCATATAAACTATCAATATCAACGTCCATACCAAGAAGTATCCTAATAGCAACACCTTCTCCTTCATCAAATAAAGCTATAAAAAGATCAGTAGTATCAACGCACTTTTTACCCTTATCAGAAGAATCCATACTAGCAGCTTCTAAAATATTTCTAAGTAAAGGTGTATAAAGATAAAACTCATTAGAACTCTTACCAATACCTACAACTCTAATAAGCTCATTTCTAAAAGAATCATATGTAACCCCAACATCCGAAAACTTCTTAATAAAACTTCTATCACCATATTTCAAAAGAGATAAAAGTAAATGTTCACTACCAATATAAGGATGTTTTAAACTAACCATTTCTTTTTGCATATTTAAAAGTACTTTTCTTGCTTCTTCATCATATTTTGAAAACATATTCTTCCTCCCATTACTATTCTATTCATATAATGAGAAAATAAAGATATTTTTAAACAACAAAATATTTATTAACAAAAAAAGTTCTCTTGTGCCAAAAGTATTAAACTTTTAGCACATAGAGAACATTATACGATTCTTTACTTTTTTCTTTTATCTTTTATTTGTGCAAACATTGAGATCGGAAGAGCACACGTCTGAACTCCAGTCACCAACTAATCTCGTA
>CALVPC010000015.1 GCA_944350405.1 uncultured Bacilli bacterium | reverse complement strand
AGTTCCAGTTAATTTATATAAATCTATTTCATTTAAATCATTAAAATATCCAGTAAAAGTTACTGTTTTATTTACTAAGTTTAAGTCTTGTGAATTTTCTCTTACTTTTAGTAAACCAATAGTATAATTATTGTCTCCTTTAAATATATATTTTTTAAAAATACCTTTAATGTATGCCATCTTGCCCTCCATTTTTATAATTATAGTATAGCACATTTTTATTTTTAACAATATATTTTGTAAATAGTTATTTTATGCTATAATGTTTAGAGTAAGGTGATTTGATGAGGAAAGATTCATTTTTAAAAGGTACAATTATTGCTTCAATGGCAATTATAATAACAAAAATAATTGGTGTTTTGTATGTTATTCCTTTTTATAATATTATTGGAGAAAATGGTGGGGTTTTATACTCATATGCTTATAATATATATGCATTATTTTTAAATATTTCTACGGCAGGAATTCCTATTGCTCTTAGTATGATAATTAGTGAATATATTGCTTTAAATAAACTTGATGCTAAAGAAAGAGCTTATAGTTTAGGTAAAAAAGTTATAATGACTTTTTCTATTGTGGCATTTTTAATATTATTTATATTTTCTGATTACATAGCTTTATTTTATGTTGATGGTATTGCTGGTAGTAATCCTATTAGTGATATTAGTTTGGTTATTAAAGCCATTTCTATTTCTCTTATTATTACTCCATTTTTAAGTGTTTTAAGAGGATACTTACAAGGTCATAAATTTATTGCTCCAAGTTCTATTAGTCAAGTATGGGAACAAATTGTTAGGATTGTCGTAGTGCTTTTAGGATCATTTTTAGCGATAAATGTCTTTAATTCTAGTATTCCAGTTGGTGTTGCTGTTAGTCTTACTGGAGCATTTTTCGGAGGAGTTTTTGCTTATATTTATTTGAGATTTAAAATTAATAAAAATAAAAAATTATTTATGACTTCTGATAAAAAAGATGAGGTTACTAATAAGGAAATATTTAAGAAAATAATTTTTTATTCTATTCCACTTATTATTGTTTCCGTTACTACAGATTTATACAACTTAGTTGATATGAAACTTATTATAAAGGGTCTTTACATGATAGGATATGATGCCGCGGATGCTGAACTTATTTCGAGTATTGTTGCTACATGGGCTCCTAAAATATGTATGATTATAATGGCTATTGCTATGGGACTTACTACTAGTTTGATTCCTCATATAATAGAAAAATATGCTAAAAAAGAATATGCTGGGTCAAATAAATTATTTAATCAAGCTGTTTCAACAATGATTGTTATTTCTCTTCCTATGGTATTTGGAATTATTATTTTATCTAAAGATGTATATAATATTTTCTATGGAACAAGTTTATATGGTCCTAATATACTTATAGTTTCTGCAATAGTAAATATTCTTTGGGGTACATTATCTGTTATTAATACTTCGCTTCAAGGATTTAAAAAATTTAAGCTGGTTATTATAAATACTTTAATAGGACTTGTTATTAATGCTATTTTAGATATACCTATTATTCTTCTTTTAGATAAAATGAATCTTACACCATATTATGGAACTTTAATTGCTACAATGATTGGTACTACTACTTCTATTACTATTGCTTTAGTTTATCTTAAGAAAAAATTAAATTTCAAATATATGAATATTTTACGAAATATATCTAAAACTTTTGTACCTATTTTAGCAATGTCTATCGTAATTTTCACCATTAATTATTTTGTTGGTGATGCTTCTAGTAGAGTAATTTCTATTATTAAAGTATTTTTATTAGCTATTATTGGAGCATTAATTTATTTTGCTATTTTATATAAAAATAATGGTCTTTATGATATATTTGGTAGGGAGCAGATTAATAATATTATGCGAAGATTACATTTAAAAAAATCTCATTAGAGATTTTTTAATTTTATTTTTTTTATTTTATATATATAATATTTATATTGGTGATATTATGAATTGTAATTTATGTGTAAGAAAATGTAATGTTAATAGAGATTTAACTTTTGGTTTTTGTAAATCTTCAAATGTTATTAAGATTGCTAAGGTTATGTTATATGAATATGAAGAGCCTTGTATTTCTGGCGAAAATGGAAGTGGTGCCATATTCTTTTCTAATTGCAATATGAAATGTGTTTTTTGTCAAAACTATGAAATTTCTATTTTAGGAAAAGGTAAAGAAGTTTCTATTAGTGATTTTGCTGATTTACTTATTTCTTTAGAAAAAAAGAAAGCTCATAATGGAAATTTAGTTACTCCAGGACATTATGCTCATTTAATAAAAGAAGGAATTATTTTAGCTAAGAAAAAAGGCCTTAGTATTCCTATTATTTATAATACAAATTCTTATGAAAGCGTTGATGTTATTAAAAGTCTTAATGGTCTTATAGATATTTATTTACCTGATTTTAAGTATTATGATGATAAATATGCTATAAAATACTCTTCTGCCCCAGGATATTGTGATAATGCAAAGCTTGTAATTGATGAGATGGTAAAACAAGTTGGGACTCCCATTTTTAAAAATGGGATGATGGTTAAAGGAGTTTTAGTTAGGCATTTAATGCTTCCTACTTTAACTTTAGATACTAAAAGAATAATTAATTATTTATATTCTACTTATGGTGATAATATATACTTAAGTATTATGAATCAATATACTCCAATGAAAAAATTTAATGATGATATTTTAAATAAAAAAGTAAGTAAAAAAGAATATGAAGAAATAATTGATTATGCTTATGATATTGGTGTTAGAAATGCTTATGTACAAGATGAAGGAACATGTAAAAAAAGTTTTATTCCTGATTTTAGTGAACAAAACTTTTAATTAAATTTTAATTGTATCTTTTTCTTTTTTCTGATAAATACTTATAAGTATATTATATATGTCAGTAGATAATTTTCTATTTATTCTATAAGCTAATTCATCTTTTTCTTCTCTATCTTCTGATATAAACATTTCATGTTCTAACTGTAAACATTCATCACAATTTGTGGATAACAAATCTGCTTTATCATTACATAATTTAGTGAATTTTTCTATATCTGCATTTATTTCATAATAACTTATTTCTGGTAGTTCGAACTTATCTTTTAAAATTTGTGCTACTACATGGATACTATCGTAATCATAACATTTATATGGTGCATCTAGTATTAATGATACTATTTGTTCAGTGTCAAAGATAGTTAATCCTTCTTCTAAACCTTTAAATTTTTCTTCTATAGTTTCTAAATATATGTCTTCTTTATCTTTTATTATTCTATTTATTTCAGTACTAATTCCACTTCTTTTTATTAATTTATTTTCTTCAATGGTATATTCGTTTTTATAACTTTTTACTAATTTACATAAAGCATAGGTCAAAACTTCTAAACCTTTTGGGGAATCATAGTTATAAGTATGTGATGTTGCTATTATTCTGGATATTTTATCTATATTAAATGTATTAGTAAATTCATTGTATGATACTTCTATATTTGATAAATACGCACATTCATTCTTTTTTATTTCAAAATTATCTATACCTATATAATTAATATTTTTAGTTAATTTAGACTCTTTTTCTATTTTAGATATAGTTTGATGAGAATTACAGGGAATTATTTGACAATTATAAATTGCTTCTAGGATTATGTCTTCTAAATCTTCTCCAAAATAAGTAATAATATTTGGTATTGTTCTTGCTAAAGCTTTAAGTGTTTTTTCATCATAATTATATTTTTTTTGAAGTTTTGATAAAAATAATTTGTCAAACATATAACCACCCTATCTTTATATTCATTATACACTATATTTATAAATTTTCACAATAAATCTAGTATGTTTTTTATTATTTTGATATAATTTAATTTAATAATTGGAGTTGATATAATGAAAAAAATAATATTTTGTTTTATCATTTTTTTTAGTTTTATTTCTCCTATTTATGCAGAAGAATTTGATTTATATTCAGATAATGTTTTATTTTATAACTTAGAAGAAGATAAAATAATGTATGAAAAAAATGCTGATGAAAAGGTTAGTATTGCTTCGCTTACTAAAGTTATTTCTGCGATGGTAATGATTGATTTAATCAATGATTATGATAAAAAAATAGATTTTGATAATGTTGATTTTAATTTTTTAAGAAATGAAGATCTTTCTATTTCTAGTTTAGATAAGAATAAAACATATACTTATAGAGATTTTATTTATTCGTTTATTATGGAAAGTAGTGCAGATTGTGGGTATGCTTTAGTATTAGACATTTGTGATAGCACTGATGAATTTGTTAAATTAATGAATAATAAGGCTAAAGAATTAGGTATGAATAGTTCTAAATTTAGTAATCCTATTGGTCTTGATGATATTAATAATTATTCTACAATGAATGATTTACTTATTTTAATGAAAGCAAGTTTAAATAATAGTTTACTTAAAACTATTATGAGTACTTTTGAATATGAAATTTCAGATGGTTCTGTTATTCATCATACTATATATTATTATATGGATCATTTTGATCTTAATATGCCTTATTTAAAAGGAGGGAAAACTGGGTATAATGATGATCCAGGATTTACTTTTATGGGGTATGGTAATATGAATAATTCTACTTATATTTTTGTTTCTTCTAATGCCACTTATGATTATAATAATCCTAAGCATTTAAAGGATGCTGCTAAATTATTTAATTATTATTTTAAAAATTATGGATATCAAAAATTACTAGAAAAAGATGATATAGTGTTAAGACTAGATACTTTATATGCTAAAGAGGATTTTGCTAATATTAGAATAGATCAAGATGTTACTATGTTTTTAAATAGTAATTATGATAGTGATAAAATTAAAACAGTTTATAATGGTATTGAGGTTATAAAACCATCTTATGAGGAAGGAAAATATTTAGGTAAGCTTACTGTTTATTATGATAATGAAGTTGTAAGTATCATAGATATTTATTTAACTAATAGTGTTAGTTTTAGTTTAATTAATTTTATAAGTTATCATAAATTTATAGTTATTGCTATAGTTTGTTATAGTTTTATTATTAGCAGTACTTGGATAATTGTTAGGAAAATAAAAAAAAGAAAGTTTAAATAATATATTAAACATTCTTTTTATTTTTTATTAATTTATTAATTGTATCTTTTAAATTATCTATTTTTATTTCTTTTGATTCTTTTTCATCTCTTAATTTTAATTCTACTACTTTTTCATTATATTTTTTTCCTATAGTTATTCTAATTGGGATGCCAATTAAATCCATATCGTTAAATTTTACTCCTGGTCTTTCATCTCTATCATCTAATAAAGTATCAATACCATCTTTATTTAACTCTTCATATAGCTTATTAGCATAACTTTCTCCTTCTTGATTTAAAAGGACTATGCAAACTTTAAATGGAGCTATTTCTAGTGGCCAAACAAGCCCATATTCATCATTTTTTTGTTCTGCAACACTAGCTAATATTCTTCCTAGACCTATTCCATAACAACCCATTAATGGATATTTTTCTTGATTATTTTTATCTAAATATGTGAGATTCATTGTTTTTGAATATTTATCTCCTAATTTAAAAGTATTTCCTACTTCAATACCTTTTTTAAAGATTAATTTACTATGGCAATTTGGGCATAAGTCTTCTTCCTTTACTGTTTTGATATCTGCTACTTCATAATTTTTTATGTCATTAATATTTACATTTATATAATGATAATCTGTTTTATTTGCTCCTGTTAAAAAGTTTTTCATAAGCATAATATCATTATCAAGTATTATAGGAATATCAAGATTAATTGGGCCAGCAAATCCCACTTTGGCTCCAGTTATTTTTTCAACTTCTTCTTTTGATGCTAATTCAATTTTTTTGCCATTTTTTAGTTTTCTTAATTTTAGTTCATTTACTTCTCTATCTCCTGGAATAGTGCAGGCATAGAAATTATCATCTATTTTATAGATTAATGTTTTCGTAAGTTTGTCTAAAGGGAATCCAGCTTTTTTTAAATCTTCAATTACTCCAATATTTGGAGTTGCTATTAATTCTTTTTCTTTTACTTCTTCTTGAGCTTGGACTTTACTAGTGATAGACTTACATACTTCGATATTGGAAGCAAAATTACAATGCTTACAAAGAACGATAGTATCTTCTCCAATGTCCGTTATAGCTTGAAACTCTTCAGATAAAAGTCCTCCCATTACTCCAGTATCTGCAGTTACTATTTTATAATCAAGTTCTACTCTATCGAAAATATTTTTATAAGCATTATACATTTTTTGATATGATTTTTCTAATCCTTCTTCACTTGTATCAAAGCTATAAGCATCTTTCATGGTAAATTCTCTTACTCTAATAAGTCCATATCTAGGTCTTGGTTCATCTCTATATTTATTAGCTATTTGATATATATTAAATGGCATATCTTTATATGACTTTATTTTCATGCTTGCTGCGTTTACAAATAATTCTTCATGAGTTGGGCCAAGTACATAATCTCTATTATTTCTATCTTTTAGAGAAAACATATCACTTCCAAAATTATCTCTTCTTCCTGATTTTACATAGACTTCTTCTGGTATTAACGATGGCATCAGTAATTCACTTGCGCCAGTTTTATTCATTTCTTCTCGTATAATTTTTTCAATATTTTTATATACTTTAAATCCAAGAGGCATTAGCATGTAAATACCACTTGACGATTTTTTTATAAATCCAGCTTTTACAAGTAAGTTTCCACTTTTACTTTCTTCGTCTTTTATATTCTCTCTTAAAGTGTAAAAAAAACTATCTTTTAATTTCATTTTTCCACTTCCTTTTTATTAATTTTATCATAAAAATTATTTATTTTGATACTTTTCTATAAATTCTTTTTTATATTTATCAAAATTATTATTTTTTATAGATTCTCTTATCTCTTCAGTAAGTTTAATTAGAAATCTAATATTGTGTATTGATAAAAGCCTTTGCCCAAATGTTTCATTTACATTTATTAAATGTCTTATATATGATTTAGTAAAGTTTTGACAGGCATAGCAATCACAATTTTTTTCTATTGGAGTAAAATCTTCTTTATATTTGGCATTTTTTAAATTAATTTTACCACTTTTAGTAAAGGCGTTACCATGTCTTGCTATTCTTGTTGGAAGTACGCAATCAAATATATCTATTCCTCTTTCTACTCCCTCTAAAATATCTACAGGTTCTCCTACTCCCATTAAATATCTTAGTTTATCTTTTGGTAGATATGGTACTGAATAGTCTATAGCTTTATACATATCTTCTTTAGACTCTCCATCATTTGCTACTCCGCCAATACTATATCCATCAAAATCTAATTTAACAGTTTCTATAGCTGAATACTTTCTTAAATCTTCATGTGGTCCTCCTTGAACAATACCAAATAGACACTGATCTTTATTAGAGTGGACTTTTTTTCCTCTTTTTGCCCATCTTAAGGTTCTTTCAATACTATTTTTCATGTATTCATAGCTTGCACTAGCTGGAGGACATTCATCAAAACTCATGGCTATATCACTACCTAGTTTATTTTGAATTTCAACACTTTTTTCTGGAGTTAAAAATAAATTTGATCCATCTATATGACTTTTAAATTTTACTCCTTCTTCGGTAATATCTTTTGGATTTGCTAAAGAAAATACTTGGTAACCTCCAGAATCAGTAAGAGTTGGGCCTTTATAATTCATAAATTTTCCAATTCCTCCGGCTTTTTTTACGATATCCTCTCCAGGCCTTAACCACAGATGATAAGTATTAGCAAGAATAATACCACAGTTACAGTTATATAGTTCTTCTGGTGATAATGTTTTTACTGTTGCTCTAGTTCCTACGGCCATAAACATAGGTGTTTCATAAGTACCATATTTCGTTTCTATTTGTCCAAGTCTTGCTTTATTATCTTCTTTTATTAATTTATATTTAATTTTTGTCATGTGTAAAATCTCCAATCATCATAGAATCTCCAAAAGAGAAAAATCTATAGTTGTTTTGTATAGCTATTTCATATGCTTTTAAAATATTTTCTTTTCCTGCTAAGGCTGATACTAACATTACAAGTGTTGATTTGGGAAGATGAAAATTAGTTATTAAAGCATCAATCGCTTTAAACTTAAATCCTGGATAAATAAATATGTCAGTATAACCTTTTTCTGGTTTAAATCCATTATATTTATGCATTATAGTTTCTAATACTCTAGTGGTAGTAGTTCCTACGCTTATTATTTTTCTATGTTCTTTTTTTGCTTTATTTAGCTTATCTGCGACTTCTTTACTTATTTCATAATATTCACTATGCATTTGATGTTTTTTTACGTCTTCAACTTTAACAGGTCTAAATGTACCTAATCCTACATGAAGAGTTACATATAGAATTTCTATTCCTTTTTCTTTTATTTCAGTTAATAATTTTTCTGTAAAGTGAAGTCCTGCAGTGGGTGCAGCACTAGAGCCATTTACTTTTGAATATACTGTTTGATATCTTTCTTGATCTTTTAGTTTTTCATGTATATATGGTGGAAGGGGCATAGTTCCTAATTCTTCTAGTATTTCTAGTAATATTCCTTGATATATAAACTCTAAAATTCTTATGCCTTCTTCTTCCTGTTTAATACATTTAGCTTTTAATTTACCATTTCCAAAGATAATAATATCTCCTACTTTTATTCTTCTAGCGGGCTTTACTAAGCATTTATATTTATTTTCTTTTCCTTTCAAAATAAGTATTTCAATAACTGCTTTAGTAGATTCTTTTTCTCCAATTATTCTGGCGGGTATTACTCTAGTGTTGTTTAAAACTAAAACATCTCCTTTGTTTAAATACGATAAAATATTTTTAAATTGTTCGTGTTTAAAAAAGCCTGTCTTTTTATCTACTAGCATTAATTTGGAATCATCTCTATTTTTAAGAGGAGTTTGGGCTATTAATTTTTCATCTAATTTATAATCAAAATCATCTGTTTTCATTTACATCACCTTTTTGTCTTTCTTATTATAGCATATATTTGTTAAATGTCATAACGGATTTTTGACAATTATGAATAATTATGATATAATATTTTCGCTTTTTAAGGGGGTATTTATAATGTTTAAAGATATTTTTTCATTTAATGATTTACTTGATAAAATTGAAAGATGTCTTAATATTTATGAAAACAAAAATATAGCTCATACTAGGTATAAAGTTCTACTGGCTAATGGTGATTATATAGAGATTGATTATAATTATAATTGTCTAGCACATTTATTAGGTATTAATATTGATTATTTAAGATCGACTAGTTTTTATATTGGTAATACTTTTGATGTTCTAGAAGAAATTATTAATAATCCAGATTCTTTATATCAAAGAATGAAAAATGGTTATATTGATCCTTATAATACCTTTTCTAAATTTATTGATCAAAAATTAGATAATTTTGAAAATATAACTACTATTAATATGTTTAATATGGAATTTGTTGCAAAATATGATAGTTCTAAATGTTATGGTACTAATTATGATAAATTAGATGGAGATTATTATTTGGCATTTAAAGATCCTAATAATTCAGACAAAATAAGTATTTTAGGTATTAGGAAAAATGGTAATATGTATTATCCTATTACTAATTTACAATTTGATGAATCTTCTTTAGAATATACAGAGTTTTTAAGTAGATTACTTGTTAATCAAACTATTACAGCTATATCTAAGATAAATAGAAATTCTATTGTAGATTTTAGTAATATTGATAGAAAATCTTTCTATTATAATAATACAGAAAAATATAAGAAATTTAAATTGTTATCTAGATATGCTGAAAATTATAATTGTAGTGTTGATGTAACTCAAGAATGTTTATTTTATATTGATAAAATTACTAATTTATATGATGAGAAAAAACAAATATGGGAAATACTTAATAAAATATCTATAGCTATGCAAAATAATATCCCTATTGACATTTTTAAGTTGGAAAACGAACATCCTTATATTAATGATAGTATAACAAATCTTATTGCTACATATAATGATTCTATACTAACTGGTGGTTCTTCTTTAAATAATAATACTAGTGTTTCATATAAGGATCTTATAGAGAAGATTAAAATTTTAGAAAATAGAGTAATGACACTAGAAGATCTAAATCAAAAATTAGATGAACAAAATCAAATTTTAACTGGACAAGTTTCTGATTTATCTAATGAAAATATGGTTTTTAGGGATAGAGAACAAAAAATTAGAAAAATCTTAGAGTAAATGTTTTGCATTTACTTTTTTTATTATCATAAATTTTACTATGAAAGAAAAATTTATAAAATCTACAATTATTCTTATCATTGGGGGACTTTTAACAAAAATACTTGGTATGGTAATTAGAATTGCAACGACAAGAGTTATAGGTTTAGAGGGCATTGGCCTTTACATGCTTGTTATGCCTACATATGGTCTTTTTATTACTATTGCTACTTTATCGCTTCCTATTGCTATTTCTAAACTTGTATCTGAAAATACTAGAAATAATAAAAATGTCGTTTTAGGTATTATTCCTATTGCTCTTTTATTTAATATTTTTATAATATCTATTTTACTTTTATCATCTAGATTTATTTCTGATACTTTACTACAAAATAGTAAACTTTATTATCCTATAATTGCTATGTCTGTTACTCTTCCATTTATTACTTTATCTAGTATTATTAGAGGATATTTTTTTGGAAAAGAAAAAATGGTGCCTCATGTAGTATCTAATCTTTTTGAACAAATAATAAGACTTGTTATGACTATTATTATTACTCCATATCTTTTAAAATTTGGAATTATTTCTGCAGTTACAGGATTAATACTATATAATGTTGTCAGTGAACTTTTATCAATTTTTATTTTATTTTTCTTTATTCCTAAAAATACAAAAATAACTAAAGATGATATTAAACCTAATCCAGATAATGTTAAAGATATATTTTCTATTTCTGTTCCTACCACTACAGGGAGAATAATTAATTCTATTGGAGGATTTTTAGAACCTATAGTTATTACTTTTGTTCTACTTGCTATTGGATATAATAATGATTACATAACTATGGAATATGGAATGATATCTGGGTTTGTTTTTCCTATGGTAATGCTTCCTCAGTTTTTAAGTGGTGCTGTTTCAAATGCTTTACTTCCAACTATATCTAAATATCATGCTTTAAATTTTAAAAAAGCTATAAAGAGAAAACTTAATCAAGCTATTTTATTTTCTCTTATAATTGGAACTTTATTTACAATTATATTTATGGTTTTTCCAAAACAAGCTCTTAATATTATGTTTAATGATAGTAGTAGTTATAAATATTTAATTGCTGCTGCCCCTATTTTTTTAATAACATATATTCAAGGACCAATTATTTCTACATTACAAGCTATGGGACAAGCTAAATTAGTTATGAATTCTAGTTTGATTGGTGTGGTTATAAAAACTTTAGTTTTATTTTTTACATTATATTTAGATATTCATATGTATGCTCTTCTTATTGCAATATTGTGCCAATACATTGTGATTACTATTTATCAATATGTTAAATTAAAAAGAATGTTGTATAATTAATGTACAGTTTAAATTAAAAAAATAAAAATGTTTGAGTGATTCAAACATTTTGTTTATTCTTAAATTTTAAATTATTAAATTCTTCTTTTAATATATCTAATATAATAACATCATGTAGTTTGCCATTATTATAGATACTTTCTCTTATTTTTCCTACTTCTTTAAATCCAGCTTTTTTATAGCAGTTTATTGCTCTTTTATTAAATGAAAGAGCACTTAGTTCTATACTATGTAAATTTAATTCATTAAAACCATAGTTTAATAATAAACTAATTACTTCTTTTCCATACCCTTTATTTCTGTTTTCTTCTTCTCCAATTAAAATGCCTAATTCTGCATGCCCACTTATATAATCAATTTTTCCAATTGTACAATTACCTATTAATTCATTATTATTTTTATTTATTATCGAAAAATTATAATCATTAGTATTTCTAATACTTTCTATCCAATTTTTTTCATCTTCTACTGTTACTAGATCTTTAGTTTTATTTATGCCATCAGTTACACTTCTGTCATTTAACCATTTACAAAATGTTTCTGCATCATCAAGGCTAATTGGTGATAAATAAACTCTAGTTCCTTCTATTTTTTTAAAATATTTCATTTTATAAATCCTTTCCTGTTTGTTCATATTTATTTTTATTTTCTTTTAGTGCATTTGAAACGTTTATCCAATATCTTCTATATGTTTCTTTATTGTCTAATTCTACTTTATTTTCTAGTATTCCTCCTAGGGCTTCAATAGTTCTATAAGAAGCTGGATTGTTATCATCTGCAGTAATTAGTACTTTTTCTAATCCTAGGTCTTGGCATTTTTTAAGGCCTAAATATAAATTAATTTTATTATACCCATTCCCTCTTTTTGTTGGTCTTATGCTATAGCCAATATGTCCACCAAGCTCTAGTAAAGATTCATTTAAATAATGTCTTATATTAATCATTCCTATTATTTCATCATTTTCTATTAAAAAATAAGTTGATGCAGTAACAAAACCAGGTTCTGGTGTGTTTTCTAATTTTTTAATATATTCTAACCATTTTTTATAAGTGCTTTCTTTTAAATATTTGTCAAGATGACCTGCTCCATTAATTTGTGAGTTGTATTTATAAAATTCATTTATATATTCTTTGGCTTTTTGTTCATATACTTTTGCTGGTTTAATCAATTTAAGCATTATATTTCTCTCCTTTTTATGCAGCAATTTTTATTAATTTACAATTATGATATTTAAAATTTAGCATAGATATTAGAGTTTGTAAATATTAATAAATAATTAATTAATTATTTTATCAAGTAACTTATAATTAGTAATAAAGTTGCAATTATTTCTAAAATGTGTAATATCAATTCTAGTTTAATTTCTTTTTCTTTAAGTTTTTTAGATTTTTTTACTTTTTTCTTATGCTTAACTAAGATGAATGACATAATATCACTTTTCTCTTTTTTTAAACACAGAAAAACTACATAGTTAATAATGTAGTTTTCTCGATGAAAAATGTAAATAACAGAATTGATATTAATATAAAAGCTTATTAATGTCAATACTTAATTATATTTTTTCTTTTAATCTTCAGTTTTTTGAAATTGAGAATTATATAATTCTGCATAAAAACCATTTTGTTTTAATAATTCTTCGTGATTTCCTTGTTCAATGATATTTCCTTCTTTCATTACTAAAATTAAATCAGCATTTTTAATAGTAGATAATCTGTGTGCTATGATAAATGATGTTTTTCCTTTAGTTAATTCATCCATAGCGTTTTGTACTAATTCTTCAGTTCTTGTGTCAACACTACTAGTTGCTTCATCTAGTATTAAGAATGGTTTATCAAGTAACATAGCTCTAGCAATAGTTAATAATTGCTTTTGCCCTCCAGATAATGATTCAATTTCATTTAACATAGTATTATATCCTTTAGGTAATGATTTGATGTAGTGATCTAATCCTACTATTTTACATACTTCTTGTACTTTATCATCACTTATTTCAGAATTATTATATTTAATATTTTCTTTAATTGTTCCACTAAATACCCATGTATCTTGCAATACCATAGTAAATAGATTATGAACATTTTCTCTAGTTAAATCTTTGATAGAGATGCCATCTATTAAAATATCTCCTTTTGTTATGTCATAAAATTTCATAAGTAAGTTTACCATAGTTGTTTTTCCTGCTCCTGTTGGTCCTACTATAGCTATTTTAGAACCAGCTTTTGCTGTAGCAGAGAAATTTTTTATTATTATTTTATCTTTGTCATAACCAAATTCAATATTTTTAAATTCTATATTACCTTTTACATCTTTTCTATCTAATCTTTTTTTGTTTTCTTCTTTTGGCATTTCTTTTTCTTCTAGAAAAGTAAATACTCTTTCAGATGCTGCGGCAGTTGATTGAAGTGAAGTCGAAGCTTGTGCTATTTGAGTAAGAGGATTGGTAAATAATCTTATATAAACCATAAAAGCTACTATTACTCCAAATGTTATTTGATCATTGATTACTAATAATGCTCCCACTATACATACTGCTACATAACCAAAGTTCCCTATAAATGACATAATTGGAGGCATTAGCCCCGATAAAAACTGACTAATTTTGGCATTTTTATATAGTTTATTATTTATATGATCAAATTTTTCAGTTTCTTCTTCTGTTGCATTATATACTTTTATAATATCATGTCCTGCGTATATTTCTTCTATGTGTCCATTTAAACGTCCTAATTCTCTTTGTTGTGCATCAAAGTATTTTTGAGAGTTTTTTAAAATTAAAGCCATAAGGGAAAATCCGATTAAACTTGCTGCTACTGCTGTTATAGCCATGATATGATCAGTTATTATCATCATTATAAGAGCACCAATTAGTAGTGTGATTGAGCTTACTAGTGTTGATATGCTTTGATTTAGACTATAGCATATTGTGTCAACATCGTTTGTAACTCTTGAT
>CALVPC010000014.1 GCA_944350405.1 uncultured Bacilli bacterium | reverse complement strand
TTTAATCTCTTATTTTGATTGTTTATATTCATTATATAATATATCTTTTAAAACTAGCATGCTATCTAATTTACTAAAATTATATTCATTACTTAGCTCTTTTAATAGATTTCTTATAGCTATGGAATATTTTTTTATATCTACAATGTTTTGATATTCTTCTAAAATAGAATATTTTTTACTCCAAACTTTTGTCCAATTAATATTATCTTGATTTTTTTCATTAGTATTTTTTATTACATTTTCTATATCTTCCATTCTTGCTCCTTTTTTATAATTTTATTTTTTTTAATCTAAGGGAATTTAAAATAACTGTGATACTACTAATTACCATGGCTATTCCTGCAATCATGGGATTTATAGATATCCATGGTTTTAATAAGCCCATAGATATTGGTATCATTAAACTGTTATAAAAGAAAGCCCAAAAAAGATTTTGCTTTATGATATTTACAGTATGCGTGCTAATTGTTATTAAATCTATTATTTTGCTTAAATCATTTTTAACTAAAATAACATCGGATGAATCCATTGCAATATCTGTTCCACTGGTTATGCTAACAGAAATATTCGCATTAGCAAGTGCTGGACTATCATTAATACCATCACCACACATTAGAACTTTTTTTCCTTGTTCTTTTAAATCTTTAATTATTTTAGATTTATCGATTGGAGTTGCTCCGGCAATTATATTATCTATTCCTATTTCTTGACCAATTAAATGTGCTACTTCTTGGTTATCTCCAGTTAATATAATTAACTCTATATTTTTCTTTTTTAATTTATCTATTATTTGTCTAGTGTTTTTTCTTATTATATCTTTTACACCAATTAGTGCAATAATTTGTTTGTTTTTTACTATATATATTATAGTGTTTCCTTTATTAAGCAATTCTTTTTCTTTTAACTTATATTTATTTTTGATATTAAACTGATCTAAAATTTTAGCATTACCTAAAATTATTTCATTATTTTTTATTTTTCCTATTATTCCCTTACCTGCTATTTCTTGATAATCTTTTACTTCTAAAACACTTATAGAATTTTCTTTAACATAATTTTTAAATGCTCCTCCTATTGGATGACTAGTTTTTACTTCTAATGAACTAGCTAATTGTATTATTTCTTCATCTTTTAATTTACTAATATTTATTATTTCTGATATTTTTAAATTACCATATGTTAACGTTCCTGTTTTATCAAAAACTATTGTGTTTATATTTTTAGCATTTTCTAATACTTCACTTTTTTTTACTAAAATTCCTTGGCTAGCACATAATCCTTCACTTACTACAATGGCTAGTGGTGTTGCTAGTCCTAAAGCACATGGACAAGCTACTACTAAAATGGTAACAAAAGTAATTATTGCGTCATTGAATGAATATCCAAGGATAATATAAGTTATAAATGTTAATATTGCTATTATTATTACAGATGGTACAAAATAACTACTTACTTTGTCAGCTATTTTAGCAATAGGAGCTTTTGTGCTTGTTGCTTCTACTACGAGTTTAACGATTTGAGAAATAGTTGAATCTTTTCCTATTTTTTCTGCTTCATATTCAAGATATCCATCATAATTAATACTTCCTGCAATTACTTTATCATTAATACTTTTACTAATAGGAGTACTTTCCCCTGTTAAAAATGATTCATCTAAATGCGCTTTACCTTTTATTATTTTTCCATCTACAGATATTCTATCTCCTGCATAGCTTACTACTATGTCTTTTCTTTTCACTTCATCAATAGTTACTTCTTTTTCCTTTCCATCTACTTTTATAATGGCTTTATTAGGAGTAATTTGTACTAATTTTTCTATTGCTTCTTTTGTTTTATCTTTACTTATTTTATCTAAATATCTTCCTAATTTAATAAAAAAGATAACCATTACTACTGATTCAAAATATAAAAAATGAGTATAATTAGAATTACCTTGTATAACCATAATCATGTTATATATACTATATATCATACTACTTAGTACACTAATAGTAACAAGTGTATCCATATTTGGAGATTTATGTATTAAGTTTTTAATTCCACTTTTAATTATATCTAATCCGTAGATTAGAAATAATATGGCTAAAAGAAATAATACTATTGTATAGAATATTGGATTATGATTAATATCGATGATGCTTGGAACTGGTAAATTAATCATATGTCCCATCGATATATACATAGTAATTAAAGCTAAAATTCCAAATATTATAGTTGTTTTTTTATATTTTTTTTGCTCTTCTTTTGGATTCTTATTTGTATATATTCCTAAACTCTTAAAGCCAGATTTTTTTATAAATTCTTCTAAGTTAGAAATATTTAATTCTTTGTCATCATATTCTATTAATGCTGTTTTTAATACTAAGTTTACTGACGCTGTTTTAATTCCTTTTTGTTTGTTTAAATATTTTTCTAGGCTATTAGAACAAGCACTGCAAGTCATTCCTTCTATTTCTAAAATTACTTTTTTCACTTTTCAACCTCAAATCCAAGATCTTCAATTATAGTTTTTATTTCATTTATTGATAAATCATTTTTATAACTAATAGTTACTATATTGTCTTTACTATTTGCTTCTACTGTTTCTATGTTTTCTATATTTTCCAAAGCATTTTTAATTCTATTTTCACATCCTGTGCAAAACATTCCTTGTACTTTTAAAATTACTTCATTCATGATTAATACCTCTTTTCTTTTATAGATTATAATAAAATTATATAATAATAGATCTAAATTTGTAAATTGTATGTTAAAAGCTATAAATCAATTATAGCTTTTGTTATATGAAATTTTAATTGTATGGGAATATAATTATTTTGCTATTTTTTATCCTAGTGCTACATCTAATATCATCATTATTGTAAAACCTAATATTAATCCTAAAGTAGATAGATTTTTGTTTTCTTTAATTGATTCTGGTAGTAATTCTCGGGCTGCTACTGTAATCATAGCTCCGGCTGCAAAGGCTAGTAAAAACGGTAAAATACTTTTTATAGTTAAAACTAATATAACACCAATTACTGCTGAAATAGGTTCTACTAGAGCAGATGCTTGGCCAAACATAAAACTTTTAAATCTAGAAAAGCCTTCATTTCTTAATGGTATAGAAACTGCTGCTCCTTCAGGAAAATTTTGTATTCCTATACCAATTGCTAACATAATAGCACCTATTAAAGTAGTGCCTGCACTTCCACTTGATATTCCTCCAAATGCTACACCAATAGCCATACCTTCTGGTATATTGTGAATGGTCATAGCTGAAAGTAAAAGAACACTTCTTTTTAAAGAATTAGTATTTTGTAAATTTTGTCTATTTTTTAAAACTTTATCTAAAAATTTATCTGCTAATAGGACAAATAACCCTCCAGTTATAAAACCAGTAGCTGGTAACAACCATACTATATATTCAAGGTCAGAAGATAAATCTATTGAAGGAGTGAGTAACGACCAAAAAGATGCTGCAATCATTACTCCTGCGCTAAATCCTAAAATTATATTTAGTATTTTTTTATTTACTTTTTTAAAAAAGCATACTATAAGTGCTCCTAATGCTGTTATTCCCCAAGTGAATGTCGCGGCTATTAATGCTTGAACTACGGGTGCTAGGTTTTCAAACCAATTCAAAATTATTCACCTCACAATACATAATATGCTTTATTAAATATGGTGTCACAACAGCATTAGGGTCTTATATTAATAAAATATTGTAAATTATATTATTTCAATAATTTTAACAGCCTTATGAGTTTCTGTTAAATTTAATGCTACTTTATCTCTTTCTAGCATAGAGCCCCAGGCAGCATTCATTACATTAATAGTTCCATTCTCATTATAAGTTACTATCATTAATACTGGTATAGGGATGATGACTTCTTTTGTTTTGGCTTTACTTTTTTATTTTAAGTATTCTTAAGGCATTTAATATAGCAAGAATAGATACACCAACATCTGCAAATACTGCAGCCCACATAGTTACTATTCCTAGAGCGCTTAGTATTAGGACTGCTATTTTTACTGATATTGCGAATATAATATTTTGTTTTACAATTCTCATTGTTTTTTTCGATATTTGAATAGTATTTGCTATTTTGGAGATTTCGTCTGTCATAATTACTATATCTGCAGCTTCAATGGCTGCATCACTTCCAAGTCCACCCATTGCAACTCCAATATCTGCTAAAGCTAAAACTGGGGCGTCATTTATTCCATCTCCGACGAATATAAGTTTTCCATCTATTGATTTTTGTTTCATAAATTTTTCTACTAAAGACACTTTATCCTGTGGTAATAATTCTGCATAGTATTCGTCTAATTTAAGATTATTTGCGATAGAGGCACTTATATTTTCTCTATCTCCGGTTAGCATAATAATTTTTTTAATGTTATTTTCTTTAAATAGTTTTATAGCTTTATAAGAATCGTCTTTTATTTTATCTGCTATTAATATTGTTCCAGCAAATTCATTATTTATTGCAACGTATGCAACCGTGCCGGTGTCTTGACTCTTTTCAAATTTAATATTATATTCTTTCATTAATTTTTCATTTCCAACTAAAACTTTTTTATTATCTACTAGTGCTTTAACGCCCTTACCTGAAATTTCTTGTGTTTCTGAAACGAGTTTGTCGTCAATTTCTTTACCATATGCTTGTTTTAAAGAGTTTGATATAGGATGATTAGAAAAACTCTCTGCATAAGTTGCATATCTTAATAATTCTTCTTTAGAGTATCCTATAGCATTTATGTTTTGAACTTTAAATATACCTTCTGTTAATGTTCCTGTTTTATCGCATACAACTACTTCAGTGTTTGCTAGAGCTTCTAAATAATTACTTCCTTTTATGAGTACACCTATTTTAGATGCTGCACCAATTCCTCCAAAAAAGGATAAAGGAATAGAAATAACTAAGGCGCATGGACATGATACAACTAAAAAGGATAATGCTTTATATAGCCAGTCGCTAAATACAGCATCTTTAATAAAGATGGATGGAATTATGGCAAGTAAGATTGCTATTATAACAACAACTGGTGTATATACTCTGGCAAACTTACTAATAAAGTTTTCTGATTTTGATTTTCTACTACTAGCATTTTCTACTAAATCTAAAATTTTGCTAACAGTTGATTCGGTAAATTTTTTACTTACTTTAATTTTTAAAGATCCTTCATTATTTATACATCCACTTAATACTTCATCATCAATTCTAACTTTTTTAGGGATAGATTCTCCTGTTAAAGCAATAGTATTTAGTGAAGACTCTCCTTCAATTATTATTCCATCTAATGGAATCTTTTCTCCAGGCTTTACTAATATGATTTCTCCTATATTGACATCATTTGGATCAACACATTCTATTTTATCTTTATGATAAACATTAGCATAATCTGGTCTGATATCCATAAGACTTGCTACAGATTTTCTTGATTTATCTACCGCATAACTTTGAAATAATTCTCCAATTTGATAGAAAAGCATAACTGCAACTGCTTCGGGAAATTCTTTTATACAAAATGCTCCAATTGTAGCAATTGTCATAAGAAAGTTTTCATCAAATACTTTTCCTCTTAAAATATTTTTTAGTGCTTTTAAAATAATATCATATCCCACAATAATATAAGCAATAACATAAATAATATTATTATATAAGATATTATCAAATTTTAATATTATGGATATTATAACTAATATAAAAGATAATATAATTTTTATTAATTGTTTGTTCATCTTTTTTGTCATTATACTATACCTCCTCAATTGTAACATCAGGTTCTTCTTTTTTTATAATTTTTTTAATTTGTTCTAATGCTAAACTTTTATTTTCCTCTAGGCATTCAAATATTAATTTTTGTGTTATAAAACTGATTCTAACATTTTTAATAATATTTATTGTTTGCAAAGTTTTTTCTAATTGATTTGCACAGTTGGCGCAATCTAAATTTTTAATGTTAAATTTGTATGTATTCATTTTTACCTTCTTTCTTTGTTCCCTTAATCTTTGTGATTTATATGTTCTAATCCAATTTCAAATAGCTGCACAATATGTTCATCATCTAAAGTATAATATACTTCCTTACCACTTTTTCTACATCTTACTACTCTGCTTCTTCTTAATACTGCAAGTTGATGTGAGATAGATGATTTAGTCATATTTAAAACATTTGCCAAGTCACACACACACATTTCTTGTTGATCAAGTGCAAACAATATTTTACATCTTGTTGTATCTCCGATAAGTTTAAATAAATCTGCTAATCTATTAAAAGTATTCTCATCCGGTATTTTTTTTAACACTTTATCAACAGCATCTTGATGAATAATATTACAGTCGCAAGAAAACTCATTTCTACCCATAAAATACCTCCATTATATAATATGTTTTAATTGAATAATTGTTCAACTGTTTTTTATTATAGTTGAATTGTTATTCAATTGTCAATATTATTTTAAAATAAAAAATGAAGTTACTACGTTCACTAAAAAACAATTTTAGTTTGTGTATTTCTTCATTTTTTATCTAGCATTTATTTTATTCATTATTAAATATTCCTTATATATGAATGTTATAAATATTTATATTATGTTTATAAAATGTTATTTATAACATAAAAAGTGGAGCCTTGCGGCTCCTTCAGGGGGCATTAAGATTATCTATCTTTTAATACTTTTTGTCCCTTATTTTGTTTATTTTTAAATACTTTTAAATAATTAATTTTAATAATATTTAAAGTTTAAATTTAAAAATTAAGATTTTTGCTACCTAAATGCTACCTAAATTTATACAAAGAATAATATTTAGAACTTTTAAAATTATCTTTTTGGTATTATATGATTTTCTTGTTCCATGTTATTTCCTAGTCCCATTGTCTTATTAACATATTCTAAAATACAAGAATATGAATTTCCATCTTTATCCATGAAAGGTTGACTAGTTTTTCTTTGTAATAACTCTGTAGGAACTATCATTCTTTGACATTCTGAAACAGCAGCCTCGTGCATATCAGAAAGTTCTTGTTGTTCATGTAAAATAGCTAATTTTTCTTTGTTAAATTCATCTAGATGAGGATAATTGCTAGGACTTGTTTCTTTATAAAGAACTTCTGCATAATCCTTACTATATTTTTCATTTTTCGTTTTATATTCTTGACTAACCTTTGCTTCATATGCAATTCCCTTTTTTACACTCGTTACAATTTCTGCAACTGTGAAGAAATTAATAAGTTGTCCTAAATTTTCTTCAAATTCATAACTAGAATATGCTTTTGCTAATTCATTAAGTGTAGCTAAATATTCCATTGAAGCATATTTACTTCCTTTCGAACCTTTAGCAATGGCCATATCTATTATACTTGAAAAAGATTTTAAATCTCTTTTAGCTTTGTCAATTATTGCTTTTAATTCATCTAAATAATTAATTTGTTTTTCCATTTAAACATCTCCTTTATACTTAAAATTATATCACAAAATTCATTAATACCTCAAAAGTTTTACAAAATAATATATAAATATTTATAATAGTTAATTCAATAATTATAATTTAATTTCATCAATATTTATTTCATAAATCTAATTTTTTAAAATTTTAATTTATAATTATTATTGTTAATATTTTCAAAATTTATTGTATTATCGTATGTAATTTCTACTTCTTTATTAGGAAAATCATATTTATAATTTCTATGAACTAAATTATTTCTCAACACTCTAAATAATTTATAAAAATCTTTACTACCTATTTCTAATCCTAATGTTTCTTTTACTTGTATCAGGAAACCAACAACTTTAGATGAAGAAATTTGCATAGCATTGAACATTGCAGCAATATCAAGTGATAATCCCATTTTTTGTTTTGTCTCATCATCAATAATAGTTGAATTTAATTGTTTATAATTTTTTATCATATAGCATAATCCTGAAGTATATGAGATTTCTTTTTCACTCATCATTTCTATCATTTTATAAAAATCTTGTTGTGAAATATCTGTTGGTAAAATATACTTTTTATTAAAGAATGATTGTATTTTTTTATTCACTTCTTCATTATTTGCAACCAATTTTATTAAATCTTCAGATATTAAATGTGAATGAAAAGAAGCTAATTGTTGTATTTCAGCAGGAAGTTTATTAAATTCTTCCTCAGTAACAGTAAATTTTTGATTTTTTTTAGGACTCATTATATATTGTGCAACAGCTTTAATTTGTGTTGCTAGATGATATAAAAATTCTATATTTACAGTATATTGATTTTGCCCCGAAAATCTAGATTCTTCAAAAGTTTTTTTATGTTGATCAAGCCATCCTAAAAATTGTTCTTGTGATATATGTTCTTCTAGAGATAGTATGCCAACCTGTTGTAATTTATCTATAATAGATATAGAATTATTCTTTTCAGTTGATTCCATTGGAATACTAAGCATTCTAGTTTCTAACAATAATTTTGATTCTGGTTTAAGCAATTCAATTAATCTATCTAATGCGTGTCCATTTGTTTTAACAGCACTTCCTTTATTGTTTTCATTATATTCAAACCCAAATTTATCAACATATACTTGTTTACCATTACTATCTAAAACTGGATTTCCTAACGAATCTACTTTAGCATAAACATAAACAACACTACCATCTGGATGTAATTTTGGTGTTTTATTATCCTCTTTCGTTTGATAATAAATAATGTTTCCATTTTTATCTTTAACTCTTGCATCTTCTTTAGTTTTATCTTCTTTTATTTTTGCTTCTAAAATTTTCCATAAATCTTCACAAGATAAAGTTCCATTTTTATTTTCATAAAGATATAATGCTTTCAAATACATTTCACAACATTTTGCTAAATCAGATGCAATAGCGTGACTTTTATCATATATATCCTTTTCATCAGTCAATTTTCCTAATAAAATCTGTCTTTCTATATACTGCATATATATTTCCTCTTTTTCAAAAAAGGAATTAGCTTCTCCATATGTCCTCTCTGCAGATTCAGAAATATTCTGTAAATTAGGATTATATGTATTAGCTTTATCAAGTTCTTTTGGTCCAAACATCTTATTCACCTCTTTATAAATTTCATAATTAATTATTATTTAAATTAATTCCATCAATACTTGTTTCATAAATCCAATTTTTTAAATCTGTATTATCTCCAGACTCATAAAACTTAATTAATTTTTCAAAAAATGTTGGTTGATTTTCTTGTGAAATAGTTATTATTCCACAACCGTTATCTATCATTATTTTATTAGCAAATAACATTCCAACTCTTTTATTACCATCAATAAACATTTGTCTTCTCATAATCCATAGCATTACTTCTATTGCTATTTCTGTTTTTGATTTTTCTTCTTGATTTAATAAGCGTTCTAATTCTTCTTTAATTTGACTTTCAATAGGAAACATTGGTTTCCAACTTGTTCCACCTATATTAACTGGTGTAGTTCTTAATCTTCCTAAATTTTGGTCTAGCACTAATTTATCACAAGTCAATTTATGTAAATGACATAATGACCTAAAATCATAATCTATTCCATCATTTTCTAATATAAATTGCCAAGAATATTTTAAGTTGTTTATTGCAATAATTTTATCAACTGTAAGTCCATTAACAATACCACCATCATAAATTGCTTGAGTTTCAGGATATGTTACACCAATACCCTCTAAATTTGCACTTTTCCATATATAATCAACTATATTTCTTTTAGCAACAAATACATTCTGTTCTCTCGTTAAATTAAATTTATTTTCCATATTCTATTCCTCCATTTCTATTTTTAGTGACGGTAATGACGGATATTTATGTGTGGGGTACACCCATTTTTTCGTGTCACTCCTGTCACTTATTAATCAACAATATCACTAACTTTGATATCATAATATTCTGCTAGTTCTTTAACTACATCATTATTAAATTTTCTTTTACCATTTTCATATTTATTATATGTTGATTTATCTACATTTAAGTATTTAGCAATTTCATCTTGTGTTTTATTATTATCTAATCTTAATTGCTTAACTCTTAATCTTACTTTACTTTGTATCTTTTTTTCTTCTTTATCAAAATATTCTTTCATAGCATTTGGATTAGTTAAATCTAAAGCGATATATTTTTCTTTATCGTTAGCAACAGCTGTAGAATATCTAAATAATTGTTTTTGTTCTTTTTCAGTTAATTTAGGCATATCTTCAAAAAAATAATCAGAAGATACTTTATAAAATTTTGATAAATCTCTTAATATTTGAAGTGGTATTGTTCTATTACCTATTTCATAATCCTTGTATGTATTTCTATTAACACCAATAACTTGGCATATTTCTTTTTGAGATAAATTAAATTTTGCCCTTAATTCAGCCATATGTTTACCTATTACAATATTAATTGTATCTTTTTCCTTATTTCTCACAGTATGCCTCCTTTTCGTATTAAATTATATCACACATGGTGCATTTTGTCTATTTTTTATCAAAATTTAATAAAAATAATTTTTCTTTAATTTAAGGATTGACAATATACACCAAAGGTGTTATATTGTAATTGTTAGGTGCAATTTGGCACTTTTAAAATTAGTTGTGAGTTGACATTTTACACCTAGATGTTGTTCTTTGAAAATTAAATAGAGTTGGAAATCGCCGATATCTGCCGACTCGTTAAACAAATGCAAGGCAAACATCCTATTGGCACGGAAGTTGTGGATTAACTAATATCCTCGTTACATATATGGCTAATAACTATATATACATCCTTAAAGGGAGTTGTTGGGAACACTAAAACCATCTAGGTAGATACAAAGTATCATCTATAAATTTAAGAAAGAGAGGTGACTAAATGAATGCAAAAGAAACATTGGAATTAATTTCTAAACAATGGTGTAGTTTAAGTGATTTGATTAAACTAACTGGTTTAGGTAAAAATAATGCTTCTAAATTAAAAAGTGAAATAAGAGTTGATTTAGTAAATAAGGGCTATCAATTACCTACTAAACTATTACCTATGAATGAAGTTGTTAATTATCTCAAAATAAATATTAATTATCTTCAAAAAATGTCCAAAGAAATAACTAACTAGGAAGGAGATGATGATAGTGAAAACGATTAGTGAAATGAAAAAAACGGCAATAAAAAAAGATTTCATAGTAGATAATTTAATGAAATCTAATGGGTTATATTGCCTAGTAGCAAGACCAAAAGTTGGCAAGTCGTTATTAGCGTTACAGCTTGCCGACTCCATTGCTAATGGAACAACATTTTTAGGATTTAATACTAATCCCTCACCTGTCTTATATATTAGCACAGAAATGACTTCAGCACAACTACTTGAGCGAATAAATAAGATGAATTTACACTTAAATGATGACAATTTCTTTGTTGAAGAACAAGAAGTTAATCAAAGAAAATTAAATTTAATGGATTTAAAATTAACATTTAAAGAGTTTTCCGAAGATTTAAAAGGTAACTTTGTTATTGTAGATATGTTTTGTGGAGTTGATACTTATACTGATTCAGATTTGTCTAATTATCAAGATATGGGACAAAAAGTTATTCCTAAATATAGAGAAATATGTAAAGAGTATGGACTTACTATATTACTAATTCATCACTTAAATAAGAGTAATACTACACTAGGTAGTACTGCTATTGATGGATCAGTTGATGGAATAATTACTTTAAAATTAGATAACAATTTAAAAGATAAAATTTACTTTCAATATGAAAGCAAAGATTATGAGAGACGAGAATTAATCTTAAAAAGAAATGATAATTTAATATTTGAGATATCTGAATTTGAATCAAATGATTTAAATCCTAATTTATTAATTTTTCTAAATTATGCAATTAAAAAACAAGATTTTACTTTCACTTGTGGAAGTATTACAAGTGATTTAACCTTATCAATTACACCATCAACATTTGGTAAATTGTTAAGAAAAAATTTAAATAATTTAGAAAAAGAAGGTCTTCATATTGAGGATTGCAGGATTGGAAAAGAAAGAAAATATCGTGCATATTATGAAGAACCACCACTAGAAGATTTAGAATAAATCTTTAATGTTTTTGATAACTTTTTTCTAAAAAGTTAGTAAAAAATGAGTGCGGTACATTATGAAATTACGAAGTAATTTTGTAAGTAGCGATAACGAATATTTTTACAATTATTAAGACTAATTTATTTAGGATTAATAATTCATTAAATAATAAGTATCTAGTAGATAGTTATTATTTAATTTTGTTTATAAGCATTTTCCGTAAACGATAAGTTTAGGTATTTGCGATTAAACAAGCAAAGGGGTTTTTAGGGAACTCCCTAAACTCACGAATTGGGCTATGCCCTAGTGAGATAGGTCATAAATGACCTTTTCTACTAAAGAAGGACAAGCAAAGGTGGTATTAAATGTATGATGGAAAGCAAGCTGTACGATTAGAAAATAAATTTAAATCAAAAGATTTATATAACATTGGTGTTGAGATGAAAGAACGAAAAGGCACAGGTAATTATGATAAAGATAGACATGAATTTAATGTTGAATATGTATCCATGAATGAAAAAAATTTATATCAAGAAGTTAAACAAACTTTAAAAAATCGTGGTATAGAATATTTAAATAAACCATCCACTAATTTACTAAATGGAATTACATTTACAAGTGGTCCTGAATTTTTTGAGGCACTTGGAATGAAATTTGTTGATAGTGGTAGAACTTATAAATCAGGAAATAAAAAAGGACAAATAATAAAAATACCTGATATTAAATCTAGTGATGATATACCACCAGCAGTTAGTTATTTTTTCGATTCGTGTATGGAATATCTTAAAGATTTAGTTGGTGAAAAAAATATTATTTTAGCCCAAATTCATTATGATGAAGATACACCACATCTACAAGCATATTTCTTGCCTATCGTAAATGAGGTAAAAAGAAAATGTTTTGTTAAAGATAAAGATGGTAATGTTGTTAAAGAAGAATATAAAAGAAAAGATGGTAGTATTAGTCTTACACCCAAACTACTTCGTGATAAAGATGGAAAGATAGTTTATGAATCAGTTAAAGGAAAGTTTTTAAACAATGATCAGTTTTGGAAAGATAGAGGTGGACAAAATTCATTTGCTAAAATTCAAGATTCATTTAATAAGTTTATAACTGATAAAGGATTTAAATTAGATAGAGGTAATATTGGTGCTAATGTAGAACATCAAACTAAATTAGAACACCAAATAGCCGAGAATAAGGCTGAATTAGAGGAAATAATTAAAGAAAAGGAAAATATCTTACAAGTTATAAAATACTCAAAATTGGCTATTGAAAATGCCTATAATTCGGTAAATAAAGATATACTTAATCCTAAAAAGAATATGCTTGGTTATAACAAAGATGATGTTGATAAAATGATAGATTATTCTAAAGATTTAGAAAAGAAAAATATTCTTCAAGAACAAGAGATAAAAAATAAAGACTTAACTATTGATAAACTGACTAAAGAAAATACTACTTTTAAAAATAATACCGAACTCGTTAAAAGAGATAATTTAATTAAAGAACAAAAAGAAACTATTAGTAAGCAGAAAAAAGAAATTACAAGGTTATCTGATTTAGTTGAAATATTAAATAATAACATTAAAACTTTAAAAGAAAAATTAAATAAAGAAATTGAGTATTGGAAAAATTTATTTAATAAACTTGCTAATGCTATTGATAAAGTGTTAGGTAGAGAGCCAAAAGAATATGCTAATGACTATGAAGATTTAGCAGACGCTATCAATAATGATTATTATGATTACGATAAAGACAATATGGATAAGGATGACTTTGATATAGGATTTTAGAAAGGATGATGATGAAATGGCTGTTATATTACTTAATAAAAAGGAATGGACTAAAGATGGTCGTAAATGGATTTTCTATACTAGATATAAAGATTTAAGTGGTAAGACTAAACAATATAAATCTAAAAAATTTTTAAACAAAAAGGAAGCAATTGAAGCTGAAAGAGTTTTCTTACTTCAACTTGATAAATATAGACCTGATAATGATATGACTTTTAAAGATTTATATACTGCATTTTATGAATATCAACAAGATAAAGTAAAAGAAACCACTTTAAATACTTATAAAGATAGAATGAGATATATGGCACTTTTAGATAATATAAAATGCAAAGAATTTAATTTACAACATTACGAGGCATGGAGAAAGAAAATACTTGAATATAAGTTAGCAAATAGAACTAGAAATTATATTTATAAATTTCTTAAAACAATTATGAATTTTGGAACTAAATGGTATGGTATTAATTTTAATGAAATATATCCTAAAATGATTAACTTCACAGATCCTAATGAAAGAAAAAAAGAAATGGATTTCTATACATTTGAAGAATTTAACCAGTTTATATTAGTTGAAGATGATTTAAAATATAGATGTTTCTTTAAAACTTTATATTTCTGTGGACTTCGTAAAGGCGAAATAAGAGCATTAAATTGGAACGATATTGATTTTAAAAATAATACTCTAACTGTTAGTAAAGGTTTATCTGATAATGTAAATGGTAAAAGATATATAATATCGAGTCCTAAAACTAAATCTAGTAATAGGACTTTACCTTTACCTAAAGAAGTTGCTAATGATTTAAAAGAATTAAAACAAAAAAATATGGAATACACCAACTATAAAGATTCATGGTTTATCTTTGGTGCTGAATTACCTTTAGGTGATGATGCTATTAGAAGAAGAAAAATTAGAAATAGCAAATTAGCAAATGTTAAACAAATTAGAACTCATGATTTTAGACATAGTTGTGCCTCAC
>CALVPC010000013.1 GCA_944350405.1 uncultured Bacilli bacterium | reverse complement strand
GGATATGCCGGAGTAAATAGTGTAGAAGAAAGTACAACAATAACGCATACAAATCAAACACTTCACTATAGTGGTAAATACTTTATAGGTGGTTCTATGACATCTAATGCAAATAGGGGAGATGGATATGCGAAAATAGTATATATAGATACCAAACCTAAAAAGAAGAATACTAATTTAGATAATGTAAGATATATAAAGAATTGTATAAGTTATAATACTTATCATAATTATAATCACTGGATAGAGGTTCAAGCTATAGTAGATGGAGTAAACATAGCAAAAGATAAAGATATTATCGGAACAGTAAACGAAAATAGTGTATTTCCATATATTAGAATAACGGATGGAGATATAACACATAATAACTATGCGGCAGCATCTACAGCTAGTTCTGCTAATCAGTGTATAACAGTAGATTTAGGTAATACCTATGATTTAGATGAAGTAGCAGTATGGAATTATTTTGGGGATCAGAGAAGTTACTATGATAATGTCACTTCAGTAAGTAGTAACAATAGTACATGGAGAGAAGTAATAGATGAAGTAAGTGTAGAAACCAGTAATGGGCATAGAGTAAACGCCTATACTGATACATATAATGGATACGTGCAAGATAGTTTAGTATTATGGTATGATGGTTATGCCAATACTGGAGAAGCAAAAAATAGCACAACCACTACATGGAGAGACTTAAGTGGCAATAATAACGATGGAACACTTACTGGAGGAACATGGAATTACAACTATTTATCGTTCGATGGAGTAGATGATACAGTTGATACAAATATAGATGCAGCAGAAGCACTTCCTTCTGATAGTGATAGAACATTATCCATAACACTAAAAATAAATAGTATTCCTTATGAAGAAGATTCAAATGGCTATACTGGTATTTTCTTTGGTGCTGGAAGATTAGGAGGAATGGGAATAAACTGGATAAGAAATGTTGCAGCTAATTCTTATTCTATAAATGGATTTACTAGAGCTACAAGCATAAGTCAAGTTAATATTTTACATCAAACATATCCAACTTCAATACTACAATTAACTTATGTAAATGATGCTAGTAATGGTTTAGTTAGGTTTTACTTAAACGGAGAAAAAGTTGGACAGTCTCAGTCTACAACAGGAGTTTATCCATATGAAATAGGAAATATAGGAATAAACAAAGCTCAAATAGCCGGAGGGCCAGAATCTGCGAATTATGCAAATATAGATGTATATAGTGCTAAAATATATAATAAAGCATTAACAGAAGAAGAAGTGCTTCATAACTATTTATATGATAAACAAACTTTTAATATTGAATAAAAGACAAGATAAAGCAAATTATCTTGTCTTTTTCACAAAAATCACAAATTTAAATTTACAAATACACAACTTATGTTATAATGATATTAATAATAAGAAAGTAGGGTGAATAGTGTGATAAATGTAAAAAGCGAAATAAAACCGCTTAAAAAAGTATTACTACATAGACCAGGTAACGAACTTTTAAATTTAACTCCAGATACTCTTGAAAAGCTATTATTCGATGATATTCCATATTTGACAGTAGCACAAGAAGAACATGATCAATTTGCTAGAATTTTAAAAGATAATGGGGTAGAAGTAGTATATTTAGAAGATTTAATGACTGAAGTATTAGATGAAAATCCAGAATTAAAAGAACAATTCGTAAAACAATTTATTTATGAATCTGGAGTAAAAACTCCTAAATTTCGAACATTAGTATATGAATATTTAATGTCGATAGAAAACAATAGGAAACTAGTTTTAAAAACTATGGAAGGAATTAACATCAAAGAACTAGAAATGGAAAAAGCTAAAAGAGGTAAATCATTAGTAGATATGATAGAACCAGATTCATCATTTATAACTGAACCAATGCCAAATTTATATTTTACTAGAGATAATTTTGCTTCTATAGGAAATGGTATAAGCTTAAATAAAATGTATTCTATAACTAGAAGTAGGGAAACTATATATGCTGAATATATTTTTAGCTATCATAAAGATTATAAAGACGTACCGAAATATTATGATAGATATAATGAGTATAACATTGAAGGTGGAGATATATTAAATTTAAACGAAAAAACGTTGGCAATAGGTATTTCTCAAAGAACAACAGCAAATGCTATTGAAACATTAGCTAAAAATATTTTTTCAAGCGAAACATCAACAATAGAGACTATTTTAGCATTTGATATTCCAGAATCACGTGCTTTTATGCATTTAGATACTGTATTTACTCAAATAGATTATGATAAATTTACATATCATCCTGGGATAATGGGAAGCTTAAAAGTTTATGAAATTACCAAAGGTGACAATGAAGATGAAATAAATGTTAAATCAAGAAGTGGATCACTTGAAAAAATACTAGAAGAATACTTGGAAAAAGATATAATTTTAATACCATGTGCTGGGGGAGATAAAGTATCTGCAGAAAGAGAACAATGGAATGATGGTTCAAATACTTTATGTATAGCCCCAGGAGTGGTAATAGTATACGATAGAAATAATGTTACTAATGAAGTATTAAGAAGATTTGGAATTAAAGTAATAGAAATGAGAAGTGCAGAACTTTCTAGAGGACGAGGAGGCCCACGTTGTATGAGCATGCCTCTTATAAGGGAGGATTAATATGGATTTTAAAGGAAGAGATTTTTCGAAAGTTTTAGATTATACGCCTGAAGAATTAAGATATTTAATTGGACTTGCAATAACATTTAAAGAAAAAAAGAAAAATAAAGAACCCCATAGATATCTTCAAAATAAAAATATAGCAATTATATTTGAAAAAGATTCTACTAGAACCAGATGTTCTTTTGAAGTTGCAGCGCATGATTTAGGTATGGGAGTAACCTATCTTGGCCCATCTGGATCACAAATGGGTAAAAAAGAAACAATTAAAGATACTGCTAGAGTATTAGCAAGAATATATGATGGTATAGAATATCGCGGTTTTTCGCAAAGTATAATTGATGAATTAGCAGAAAATTCCTCTGTACCAATTTGGAATGGTTTAACAGATGAATTTCACCCAACTCAAGTTCTAGCAGATTTCATGACCATATATGAAAATTTTGGCAGAATAAAAGGCATAAATTTCACTTATTTTGGTGATGCCAGAAATAATATGGGTAATTCCCTTATGATAATGTGTGCTAAAATGGGAGTAAATTTTACTTGCTGTGCACCAAAACAGTTATGGCCTAATGAAGAATTAATAAATATAGCAAAAGCAATAGCGGAAGAAGAAGATTGTACAATAACTTTTACAGAAAATGTAGAAGAAGGTGCAACTAATAAAGATGTAATCTATACTGATGTTTGGGTTTCAATGGGAGAAGATGATAGTGTATGGGAAGAAAGAATCAAGCTTCTATCTCCATATAAAGTTACAAGCGAAATAATGAATATGGCAAATGAAAATGCAATTTTTATGCACTGCCTACCTTCATTCCATAACACAGATACTAAAATAGGAAAAGAAATTAGCGAAAAGTTTGGAATAAATGATATGGAAGTTACTGATGAAGTATTTGAATCTAAACAATCAAAAGTATTTGATGAAGCAGAAAATAGAATGCATACTATTAAAGCAGTTATGTATGCCACTTTAAAATGAAACAAAATATACTATTAGCTTTAGGCGGCAATGCTTTAGGTAAAACAAACGAAGAACAATTAAAATTAGTCCAAAAAACCGCTAAAAAAATAGTTGATTTAAAAGAGCAAGGTTACAATATTATTATTACTCATGGCAATGGTCCTCAAGTAGGAAAAATAAATTTAGCTATGGAAAAAAGCAAAGAAGATATTCCATTTCCAGAATGTGGAGCCATGAGTGAAGGATATATTGGCTATCACTTGCAACAATCAATAGAAAATGAATTAAACAGAAGAAATATAGATTCAAAATGCATATCAGTAATAACACAAGTATTAGTTGATAAAAGCGATCCAGCTTTTAAAAATCCAACTAAGCCAATAGGAGATTTTTATACAAAAGAAGAAGCTAAAAAATTATCTAAAAAAACAGGATATATCTATAAAGAAGATATAGGTCGTGGTTATAGAAGAGTAGTACCTTCTCCAAAACCAATAGAAATTATTGAACTTGAATCGATTAAAGATTTAGTAAATGAAGAAAATATAGTAATAGCATGTGGTGGTGGAGGAATTCCGGTAGTAAAAGAAAATGATAAATTAATAGGAATAGATGCAGTTATTGATAAAGATTTATCAAGTGCTTTACTCGCAGAAAATTTAAATATTGATGTCTTAGCAATCTTAACAGACATAGACAAGGTTTGTATAAATTTTAAACAAGAAAATGAAACTAGGTTAGATCATTTAAGTCTAGAAGAAGCAGAGTTGTATATTAAAAACAAAGAATTTGCTGAAGGGAGTATGTTGCCAAAAATAGAAGCTTGTTTAAAATTTGTTAAAAATACAAATAATAAAGCCATTATAACTTCCTTAGATAATGCTAATAAAATAAACGATGGCAAAATAGGAACAGAAATTAGTTCCAATAAAAAGGAGGTAAAAGAAATGGCAGAAAAGAAAAAAACTGCTAAAAAGAAAAATTTTAAGTTTGGTATATCGGCATTCTCAATAATCTTAATTCTAATTGCTGTATTAGCTATACTGACTCACTTTCTTCCAGAAGCCACTTTTGTTGGTGATGAAATAGTAAATGGAAGTGGTGTAGTAAAAGCAACCTTAGCAAATTTTCTAATGTCACCGGTAAAGGGATTTGCTGATGCAATTGATGTATGTATTTTTATCTTTATACTAGGTGGATTCTTAAACATTATAGCTAAAACAGGTGCTTTAGAAACAGGAGTAAAAGTATTAGTTCAGAAACTAAAAGGTAAAGAATTATTACTTATTCCTATACTAATGTTTATTTTCTCAGTAGGAGGAACAACATATGGTATGCTTGAAGAAACAGTAGGTTTCTATGTATTGTTAGCTGCAACAATGGTAGCAGCAGGAATGGACACAATTGTCGCATCAGCTGTAGTCTTATTAGGTGCAGGAAGTGGGGTATTAGGCTCTACGATAAATCCATTTGCTAATGGTGTTGCCATAAGTTCATTACCAGAAACAATCGCAGTAGATCAAGGAGCAACAATATTAATAGGTACTATCCTATGGTTAGTTTCTTTAGCTATATCTATAGGATTTGTAATGATATATGCAGCTAAAGTAAAAAAAGATAAGGGATCTACCTTCTTATCATTACAAGAACAAAAAGTAATGGAAAAGAAATTTGGTAAAGATCAAACAAAAGAAGAACATGCAAAATTAACAAGTAAACAAAAAGTAACATTAATATTATTTGGCCTTACATTCTTTATAATGATTCTTGGCTTTATTCCATATGTTGCTGATATCAAATGGCTATCATTTTCATCATTCTTAACTGGAGAAGTATTAGGAAATTGGTATTTTGCTGAAGCATCCGTTTGGTTCCTAATAATGGCTATAATCATTGGAATAATAAATAAACAAGGAGAAAAAGGAATAGTAGACAATTTTGTATCTGGTGCTGCAGATATGATAAGTGTAATTTTAATAATAGCAGTAGCTAGAGGTGCTTCATACTTAATGAGTGTTACATACTTAGATAATTATATTATTTATAATGCTGCAGAATTTCTAAAAGATATGCCTGTCCTATTATTTACACCATTAAATTATTTACTACATATTGTACTTTCAATATTAGTACCATCTTCTTCAGGACTTGCTGTATTATCAACTCCAATTATGGGACCACTTGCCTATGAACTTGGTTATAGTGTTGAAGGAACAATAATGACATTTGTAGCAGCTAATGGCTTAGTAAACTTAATTACTCCAACATGTGGAGCTATCATGGGAGGATTAGCTTTAGCAGGAGTTGAATATACAACATGGTTTAAATGGGCATTTAAAATTGTTGCATGTATAGCTCTAGCATCATTAATTATTTTAATGTTAGCAATGCTTATATTTTAATTAAAACTATCAGGATTTTCTGATAGTTTTTCTATGCCTTTTACTTATACACAATCTAATTTTTAGAATACTATAAACTAGATAGGAGGATTTATAATGTTTGGAAATATGAATCAAAATCCATTTATGGTACCAAATCAAGAAGGTTTTATAGATGTTGACAACAATAATGGAAATATTGATATCGATCTAAATCAAGATCAAACTGTAGCAGGAGGACCAATGATGGCTGCAGGAGTAGCACAATCACCTGTAATAGAACCAATGCGCGAAAGAGTGGTAAATAGAACAATTGAACATGTTGTACCACATGAGTGTCCACTTATGTAGAACACCAAAAATATATTTTGTAGAGGTTTTAGTACAAAACAGAACTTTTCTTGCTTTTTAATTAAATTTTATATTAGAACAAATTTTATCATAAACCAATGAGCTTTACTTCATTAGTTCACATATTAAAACATACATGATATAATCTTTATAAGATGGGAGGAATAATAATGAAATTTGGAATGCCTACTTTAATAGAATTTAATTCTATAGAAGAAAATATTGAATTAGCCAAAGCTTTAAATCTTGATTTCATAGAACTAAATCTAGATTTACCATATTGTAATCTACCTGGAACTGAGTTATTAGATTTATCAAATAAATATAATATTGAATTCACAGCTCATTTATCAGAAAAACTAGATGTAGCAGAATTAGATAACGATTTAAGATTAGCTTATTTAAATAAAATCGAAAAAATAATTAGGTGGGGAACTAGCAACAACATAACAAAATATAATCTTCATTTAGATCCTGGAATACACTTTTCTTTGCCAGATAAAAAAATATTCATATATGAAAAATATATAGATAAATATAAACAAGCATTAACAGACTCTTGTTCTCATCTTAGTAAAATTGCTGAAAAATATAATATAGAAATAATGTTTGAAAACTTGAAGTCATTTGATTATTTATTAAATGGATTTAAAATAATCAGTTCATATAATAATTTATATTTTACTTTAGATATGGGGCATGACATAAGAAATGGTAATAATATTCAAGAGTTTTTTGAACATTATCCAAGTAAAATTAAACATGTTCACATACATGACTTCAATGGGAAAAGCGATCATTTAGAACTTGGAACTGGAATTGTTAATATAGAAGAAAAAATAGATTTTATTGAAAAATATAATACTTATGCAGTTATTGAAGTAAAAAGAAAAGAAGACTTAATAAATTCCGTTCATTATATAAATAATATTATGAAAACTAAAAAAGAAAGAGAAGAGTTTAAATTATTAAAATAGGAGAAAACAAAAAATGGAATATGAGATTAGATTTTATTATCCACTTACTAAATATAAAGAAAAATTATTAGAATTGAAAAAAATAAAAGACTTAAACATTGAGGGCAGAAAATATGAAATTACCTCTCAATTTGATCATCCTTCGAAGAAATTTAGTTTTTATACAAAAGAAGTTGATGGACGTTTTAGGATTAGAAAAACAGAAAGTAAAAAAGGTAGTAAATGTATGATAAGTTGGAAAAGAAGATTAAAAGATACTGTAGATAAAAAAATTAATAAAGAAGAAGAGATTGAAATATCTATAAACTCTAAAGATTATGATAATTTGATGTTTTTAATAAATAATGTTTTACATATGAAAGAAATAGAAACATATGAAAGGTATAGGACTACTTTTTCTAATGAAGAAATAGAAATTGTTCTCGATGAATATCCCTTTGGATTAGCTTTAGAAATAGAGGCTAAGAAAAATATTGATAATCCCGAAAAAATTATTAATAAATATATTACATTATTAAATCTTAAATATGAAGATTCATATAAGCTATCTTGGGATGATAAATATGAACAGTTATGCAAAGAACAAAAAATGGAAAAGTTTAATAAAGTATTATTCGATAAGCCAATGCCAAAAATAAAATAGATTACTAAAATGGAGGATTAAAAATGAAACAGATCGAAATAACAGTACAAGTCAATAACACCCTAGAAGAAATTGATTCTATTTTAAAAAATCAAAAATTTAAACTTATCAGAAGAAGCAAAGTTAAAGATAAATATATGACTACAAATTTAAAAGCTTTAACAAAAGAAAATATCTTAACAATACTTTCGAAATGTGTTTTGTTAAGATATTTAAATGTTGATAACAAAAATATATTCAAGAAGATTACATACAAAAACAAGCAATATAAAGATAACATAGTTATCTCAGAAGAAAAAATTAGTATTAATATAGATAATCTAGAAAATGCTGAGAAATTATTTTCTAAATTAGGATTTGAAACTATAATAAATGTTAATTATGATGTAATAGTATATGAAAAAAATGGCCTGGAATTAGCTCTTCAAAATGTAGAAAATCTAGGCTTATTATTAGAATATGAAAGCCCTATAGATTACTCTAATTTTAGCGACGAAAAAATCCTAAAAGAAAAAGAAAAAATGCAAGAAGAAATAAAAAAACTTAATATAAATATTGGTAATAATTACGATATTAAAAAAGCTTATGAATTAGTTTTAATGAAAATGAATAAGTAGTAGCAATCCTAACAAAAATATCATATAATCACAGCATTAGTTTAGATATTGCTATAATTATAGAATTTTTATATTAAATAAATGAAATATTTTGCATTATAATGAAAAAACATTTTGAAATAAAACTCTTGTAATACAATTAATTTAAAATTTAAAAATATTAGTTATTAAAACTCAAAAAGAAAGGTATAAATATGACAATAAAAGAATATGAAGATAAATATTTAGAAAATGTAAAAGACTTGCTTGTAGAGTTAGAAGAATATATTGTATCAATAGATGAAGACCACTTAGATCAAGTTGGCCAAGATTATAGAGATAAAATGGCTCTAATAGATTTACAAGAAATAAAAGAAAATAATGGTAAATGTTATCTAGCAATTGATAACAATAAAGTAGTAGGATTAATCATGGGTATAGTAATAGCATACAAAGAAGAAGATTATTTAGATTATAAATGTCCAAAATCAGGAAATATAACTGAACTTATTATCTCTAAAGGATATAGAAAGCATGGAATAGGGAATCTATTAATAGAAAAACTTGAACAATATTTTAAAAGTATAGGTTGTAAATATATACACGTTGATGTCTTTGCTTATAATAAAAATGCCATAAAGTTTTATAGTCAAAAAGGCTATCATAATAGAATGCATAATATGATAAAGAAAGTGGATTAAAATATATGAACAAAGTAGAAAAATGGTCATTTGCTACAAAAAATGATGAATTAATAGATTTAGTTTTAAAAGGAGAAAAAACTGCGACAACATCTTTATATAGTGAGTATAACAAAGAAGACATCCCTAAAATAGGAGATAAAAGTATTATTATCTATAGCGATGGTAAAGATGCCTGTCTTATAGAAAATAAAAATGTTTTAATAACAGAGTTTAAAAACATTACCTCTGAAATTGCCTTTTTAGAAGGCGAAGGAGATAAAAGTTTAAACTATTACCAAAAAGAGCATCAAGAATTATTCAAACAAATAAATAAAAATTTTAATGAAAATACCAAAGTAGTAGTAGAAATTTTTAAAGTTATTAAAAAATTATAATAAATCATATTTTATATGAGGTGATTAGAGTATGATAAAAGATATCAAACCTTATAAGCAAAATAAAATGACATGTGCCATAGCTTGCATGTTAATGATACTAGAATATAATAAAAAAATTGAAAAAGCCAATATTAGTGATGAATTTACACTTTATGATATGTATCACTCACAATATATGGAAGGAACACCATTTTCTGCATTGGCACTACATTTAGGTAAAAACGGATTAAAAACCAAATTAATACATTCAGAAAAAACAATGTTTAATAATGAGAAACATCTAATATCCGAATATATTTTTGAAAAGTTAATAACTGAATATAATGACTATATAGATAAAGGAAAAAAGTATGGCTTAGAAGTAGAAAACGGAATAGATATTTCTTCGAAATTATTAAAACAATATTTAGACCAAGATACCTTAATCATAATAGCAGGCATGCATAAAAATATGTTTCATGCAGTTTTATTATATGGATATGAAAAGAATAATCTTTATATTTGCGACCCTATATCAGCAAGTAAGAAAAAAATATCTTATGAAGAATTATATAGTTTTATGAATACTGCTATAGGTAAATGGCTATTAATAGTTTATAATAATTGAAAAGTAATAACTATTTATATATCTATAATATTATAAAATAATACATTTATTAATAAATTAAATTACTCAAATTTTATTTTTGATAAATATTTAAAACTAGTTCATAAACTTATTAATTATTCGTTAGTTAAGCATATATTAACAAATCTAATAAATGCTAATTATTGCCATTTTTCCCATTTTTTTCTTACAACTTTTAAGGAAAGAGTAGATAAAATAAATCCTATAACAGGGACTAAAGAGCTAAATAATATATAATCAAAATTTCTGATTAAGTAAGAATATATTATCACGGTAATATAAGTTAAAATCATAATACATATTCTCCTTGTCCAGCTGGTTTCCCAAGATTTATCAAGTTCCACTCTTTTATTTCTTTCTTCAATATCTGTAACTCTATTTTCTATTTCCATTTTCAAACACCTCCGACTTAAACAATTTTATCATAAATATCTAAGAAATAAGATAAATTACTTATTATTTTATTAGTATTTAACATAGTCTTAAATTCTAAAATTGAAACAAACTTTGCATTTATTACTTCATCATTTTTTAAAATAAAATCTTTTAAATTCACATCTTTTTTTATTATCCAAACCTCTATTATTGCTTGTTTATATATAAATGATTTTAAAAAATTAAGTTCATCTTTTTCTATATTTAATCCAATTTCTTCACTTATTTCTCTTTGAATTCCTTCTAAATTAGTTTCACCAGATTTTACATGTCCAGTTATGCCTTCCCACATACCACCATATGATTTATTAAAATTTCTTTGAGTTAAAAGAACTTCATTTTTATTATTAATAATCCAAGCTTGTTCAAGTAAATAATATTCATCTTTCAACAATTGATCTTGACCTCTTATAAAAGTTTTATCAAGCTTCTGTTTATTATAATTATACAAATCAATCTTTTCCATAATAAATCTCCTATTTAGCTATAAATTATATTTATAAAATTATAACATATGTAATACAATATGTTAATTTTTATATAAAAATAAATATTGGTAGAACTAAATACTATTTTATTTATTAGACAAGTAATGATATAATTATTTACAGGAGTAAGAAATATGAATATAACATTAACCAAAGTAAATAAAAATGAAAAAAATTTACTTAATAATTTAATGCAATTATATTTACACGATTTAAGTTTATACTTTCCTATTGATTTTGATTCAAAAACATGTCAATATAAGTACAATTTAGAGTCATATTTTCATAATAACTATGCTTATTTTATAAAAATGAATAGTGAACTAATAGGTTTTATTTTAATTGATAAATTTACTGAAGATAAATATGAAATAAGCGAAATTTTTATCCTTAATAACTACAAAAATCAAAATATAGGAAAACAAGCCGTTAATAAAATTTTTGATATGTATAAAGGTAAATGGCAAATAAAAGTAGTGCCATCTTCACCCAAAGCAGAATCATTTTGGAAGAAAACAATTAGTGACTATACCGATAATAATTATAAATTAATTCATACTGGTAAATATAATAGAGCGGAATTTTATTTTAATAATAAAAAATAAACATATAAATGGAGGACTATTATGGAATTATTAGATTTATATGATGATAAGGGTAAGAAATTAAATAAAACAGTTGAAAGAGGTCAAAAATTTGACAAAGGAAATATTATGCTAAGTATAGCATTTATCAAAAATTCCGATAACAAGTATTTAATTCAAAAAACAAGTAAAGAAAAAGGAGCAAAATACAGTTCAACTGGAGGACATGTAACTCATGAAGAAAATGGTCTTACTACCATTATTAGAGAAATAAAAGAAGAGTTAGGACTTAATATAAATACTAATGAATTAGAATTTATCTCTTTAGTAAAACATCCAACAGGACCTTGTTTAATTAATTTATACTTATTAGAAAAAGATATTTATATTGAAAAATTAAAACTTCAAGAAGAGGAAGTTGAATCTGTTTTATGGTTAACAGAAGAAGAAATATTAAGTCTTGTTAAAGAAAACAAATTTTTAAAATCCCATGGTTATTTATTTGAAAATTATATTATAAAAAATTAAAAAAATAACAAAATACATTTAAAGTATTGGCAAAAAATATCTAAAAAGGAAGTAATGAAATATGATAAATATAAAATTAGGAGTTAAAAAAGATATACCAAAAATTAATGAACTTTATAAATCAGTAATAAAAGATTTAAAAGAAGTCAAAAAAATAGATATGCTTTGGGGTGATGTTTATCCATTTTGCGAAGTTGGACATGATATTAATAGTAAAGATATGTATGTTATAGAATTAAAAAACACTATAATTGGTAGTTTTGTATTAAGTGATTTTGATGACCCAGATTACCATAATATTGATTGGACTAAAAATAAAAGATTTATTTATCTAAACAGATTAGTAATAAATCCTAATCATCAAGGAAATGGTTATGCAAAAGAAGCCCTTAAATATATTGAAAAAGAAGCCACGAATATGGGATATGAAATTATTAGATTAACAGTTTATGAAGATAATATTTGGGCTATAAAATTATATGAAAAGTTTGGTTTCAAGCAAATTAAAAATGGAAATTGGCAATTAGAAAACAAAATATTTAAAGGCTATGAAAAAATACTAAATAGCTGATTCTTAAATAAAATACAAGGAGGTAATATGAAAGAAAAAGATATTAATGTAAAAATATATGACTATATTTTAAATTGCCGAGCAGTTGCAATAATTATTAAAAATAATAAAATATTGTTTCAAAAAAGAAAACAAGATAAGTTTTGGGCATTACCTGGAGGAAAAATTAGAATTGATGAAACCGGAGAAGAAGCTATAAAAAGAGAATTAAATGAAGAATTAGGAATTGAAAATTCATGCATCAAAAGAGTGCATAGTATTTCAGAATATTTTTTTACCTTTAATAAGAATAAATATCATCAATATATATTTGCTTATATAGTAGAAACAAATAATAATAATAATAATCTTTTAGAAAATAAAGAATTTAAAGGAATAGAAAAAACTGAAAATTTATTATTTAAATGGTTTGATATAGATTTACTTTATGATGCCCCAATTAAACCTGATTTTTTAAAACAAAATTTAAAAGAAATAAATAATAAAGAAATTATATTTAATACCTACATAGAAAAATAATATAACAAAAAAATGATTGGAGAATTAAAATATGAAAGAAATGACACATTTAGGAGCTTATGGAATAGTAATAAAAAACAACAAAATTTTATTAATAAAAAAACAAGGTGGTCCTTATGATGGAAAATTAGATTTACCTGGAGGCAGAATAGAATTTGGTGAAAGGCCAAAAGATGCTTTAAAAAGAGAGTTACTAGAAGAAACTGGTATAGAAATAACTAACTACAAATTATTTGATTCCGATTCTGTTACTGTAAAATGGAAGTTTAAGGATGACTTAGTACAAACTCATCATATTGGAATATTCTTTACGATATTAAATTATAATAATGAAGTAAAAAAAGAAGTAAAAATAGATGAAATAAATGATGATTCACTTGGAGCAGAATTTTTTGATATTAATAAATTGTCTAAAAAAGAATTATCCACTATTGCTATATTAGAATTAGAAAAATTAGGATATACTTTAAAAAATTAAAATGCTAAAATAAGTAATAGAATTATTAAAAATGAAAGAAATATTTTGCATGATAGTGAAATGGAAATAGAAATAAGAGCTAGTATGTTATATGTAATTGAATTAATTAAAAAAAAACTCAGAGAAAAAGATATAATAATAAGTTCGGTTGAATTAGATAATATTATATGGTTAGTTTATAAAAATGGTAAAGTAAACAAGAGTCTTCCTCATCATACAGTTACCATATATTATTAAAATATTTATAATTAGATACGTAGTTCTTGATTATTTATATAGTGATAAGTCATGCTTTTAAGATTATGATAATGATTTAGTAACTTTAAATATATTAAAAATTGAAGATGTTTTAGAAATTTTAAAAGATAATAGATTAAAAAAAGAACAGTTATTAATTAAAATTTTATATATAATACATTATATCAATAAAAAATAAATATTAAAAAACCCAAAATTAAAAGTTAGACAATTATAGACATATATTTTATGTTAATATGGTATTACAAGTAATTATTAAAGGTAATTCGCATTAAATGAATTGCTTTTTTTATTAACAAATTAGATAGATAATAGTTATATAATGTATTAAATACTATTAATATGTATAAAACATGTATTTACGTAAAAAAACTTTAAAAATGGCATAGTATATGATATAATGTTTATGTTATATTTGAAATAAACGTTGATTAATGATTAGTAGATTATATTATTTATTTTTTAGAGAGTTTAAGTTTGGTGAAATTAAGCATGTAATATAATTGAATTACATATTATGAGTTTGTTAGATAGTTACTTTATAACTTTTAGAGAGTATGATGTCAAATCATAAATTAAGGTGGTACCGCGATAATTCGTCCTTAAAGGTTAAGAATTATCGCGATTTTATTTTTAAGGAGGAAAAGTTGTGAATAAGACAAAACAAATTGATTTAATATTAAGAAGAACTGTAGAAGTTCATAATAGGGAAACCTTGATAGAAAAATTAAATAGTGGAAAAAAATTGGTTGTTAAATTTGGAGCTGATCCCTCAAGACCCGATTTGCATTTAGGACATACTGTCCCACTTAGAGCATTAAAAATTTTACAAGACTTAGGGCATGAAATAGTTTTTGTAATCGGAGATTTTACAGCTATGATAGGAGATCCATCTGGAAGGAGTAAAACAAGACCATCATTAAGTTTTGAAGAGACCAGAAAAAATGGAGAAACTTATTTTAAACAAGTTTCAAAAATATTAGATTCAAATAAAATAAGAATAGTTTACAATTCAGAGTGGTTGGAAAAAATGTTGTTTAAGGACGTAATAAATTTGGCAGGTAAATATACAGTTGCAAGAATTCTTGAAAGGGATGATTTTGCGAATAGATTTAAAAATAATATTCCAATAGGTATTCATGAATTTTTATATCCATTAATGCAAGGGTATG
>CALVPC010000012.1 GCA_944350405.1 uncultured Bacilli bacterium | reverse complement strand
AGAAGAAGTAACAGCAAAACAAAGATATGCCTCAGATGTAAATGGAGATGAACAAGTAACAGAAGTCGATAAAGATTTAGTAATATCATATATAGAAGGAAGTACAGATTCAATACCAAATGCATTAGAAGAAAAAGTAATACCAGGGCAATATCAAAAAAGAGTAACACTAACAGTAACAAATGTCCCAATAGATATAAAGATAAGTAAATATGAAATAGCAAAAGAAAAAGAATTAAAAGGAGCAAAAATAAAGATACTAAACAGTGAAGGAGAAGTATTCTATGAATACACATCCAAAGGAGAAAGAGAAGAATTTGGAATATCAACAGGAGAATATACATTGATAGAAGAAATATCTCCAAACGGATATGAAAATTTAAGAGTAGAAATAAAATTTAGAGTAGGAACAGACGGAAATATAGAAATATTAAGTGAAAAATCAAGTATGTATACAATAAAAGAAACAGAAAGAGAAGTAATAAACAATCAAAACAAAGTAGAAATAGATAAAGATATGGATCATATAATAATATACAATAAGTTAAAAGAAGTAGAAATACCTAATACAGCTAGTACAATTACAGTAGTAGGAATCATAATAGGAATAGGCTTAATAGGATATGGTGGATATCAAGTCTATAGAAGATATAGAACTGTTAGCTAGAGAAATCGATTGATTTCTCTTTTTTTTTGTCGACTTTTATGGTAGTATATTAAATAGAGAATACTTATTAAGAAAAGTGGTGATTTAATGGACAATAAAGATAACAATATAGAAGAATTAGAAGAACAAGAAATTGAAAACGATAATTTTTCTGATGATACTGATTTTAACGAAAATAGTAATAACAATCAATCATATGGCTCTTATGCCACTCCATCACCACGCAATGGTAATTTCTTTCAAGGATTTACTGCAGGCTTTAAAAATGGCATGCATGGAGGGGTAAATCCAAATAATGATAATTTAGCCAGAGGAATAAATCCAAATAAGAATAATCAAAATCATAATACTGATAAAAAAAATGACGATACCAAAAAAAAGTTAAATACAAAAGAAAATAATAAAAATAGAAATCCTATCCCAGGTATTATAAATAAAGTAAATAGGAAAAACAAAAATGCTAATAATAAAGAAAATAATAGCAATAATAATAAAGGAGGATTGAATAAAAAAGAAAATGATTCTAATCAAGAATCATCTAAAAATCCCTTCAAAAAGCAAGATAACGAGCTAAAACAAGCTGAATCTCAAAGTGAGGGAGCACAATTATTCAATCAAATTAAAAAAATAGCAAAAAAGCTCATCAAATTTCTAATATTTTTAGGACCAATAGGGATTGTTATATTTATAATTCTTTTCATTATTATACTTATTGTGGTAATCTTAGGAGGGTCAGAGGCATATGGTAGTTCGTTTGGTAGCTATTGCACAGGAAGAAATTTTGATATATCAGATATTGCGGATATAAGCAGTCCCAAAACATACACAGGAGTTTTTGAATGGGCTTGGGATAAAACATCAGGACAATATAAGTTTTATGAAGAAACTCCTACATATATAGATGAAGATGGTTTTTTAAGGACTGGTGAAGATTATATAATTGCTTTAGGAGAATATTTTGGAACAGAAAAAGGCACAAGATATATTATAGAGATGGAAAGTGGTCAAACATTTACTGCTTCATTAGGAGACACTAAAAGCAGAAATGACCCATTAATGGATGAAACATTAAGATATCACAAATCTGGAGATTATGCTAATATATTAGAATTTGAAATGGGCTGCGGAACAGTAATAGATCCAGTAGAATATGGATTTAATTTTAGTGGTGAATCACCTGAAGCGTGTGGAGATGTAAATGAAGTAAATAAAATAATAAGTGATAAATTTCCTGGTAATGTTAAAAGTATAAGATTGCTTCAAGATGATAGTAATTGCAACTTTAACGGACAATTTGTTGAAAGAACAACTTCTATTTATACAGATAGAGCTGCATTAGATACAATATTTTCTATAGCACCAGGGGCTCGTGCCAATTATGATCCACTTGGTTTACGATATCAATGTGTAACGTATGCTAAATTAAGAGCTATAGAAATACTAAATACGAATACTATTTTAAGCTCCGAACAAAAGGAAAAAGCAATTAATCAAATAGAAATAGCTCAAGGAAATGGTTGGGCATGGACTGTAGATAGTAATAGTAACTTGCAAGGATTTTCTTTTGATAAAACATGTACAGATTTTAGAGCTGGATCCATAATTGCATTTTCGGGGTCTGGAGCAAATTGTACTGGATCTGGATCTCCAGAAACAGGTGGAGTAAAATGTGGTCACGTTGCCATAATAGAATCAGTAGACTATGAAAATAATACATTTACAATATCAGATAGTTGGGATGCTCTTAAAGGATCATGGCATTCTGTAGAATATAATATGGAGGATGTAGATTCATATTATGGTGGTTGTAGAGGAATTACTCATTTATTAAGTTATACTGGTTAGGAGGAATATTTATGAAAAATTTAAAATTTATAATTTTAGTAATACCATTGCTTCTTCTTTCTGGATGTACAGCAACTTACAATTTAGAAATTACAAACACTAGGTTTAATGAAAACGTTATAATAAATATGAATAAAAATGAATATAATGATTTCACGAGCGATGAGAACAACAAATATGCAAATATGTATTACGATGATACCCATAATTCTGGCGAAGAAGGTGTAGAGTTACCAATTCCTGGAGTGAAATATTATGACTATACTGAAAATGCTAGCAATAATATAGTGCAGTTTTCTGGAGAATTTAGTTATGAAGATTATAACAGATCTACAATGGCTACAAGAGGCTTTAATTCAGTAAAAATTACTGGAAATGATGAAGAATTACATATGCAGACTAGTACAGGATTTACATTTCTATATGATGGACTCACTCGAGTAAATATAAGAATAACATCTCCATATAAAGTAATGAATAGCAACGCTGATTCTGTTGATGGTAATACGCTGATATGGAATATTACTCCATCAAATGCAGATAATAAGCAGATAGTAGTAGATTATAATAGAGTTGTAGATCCAGAGGAAAATGATACAACCGATGATAATCAAGAACAAAACGAAGGACAAGATAATATTATAGATAATGGAGACAATCAAACAGACGATAATCAAACTGAAAATAATTCATCAATCAGCCCCACAATAGTAATAATAATTATCTCCATAATAGTAATAATACTACTAGTGGTAGCATTAATTTTAAAACATAAAAAGAATAGTTTAAATAAATTATAGTATAAAATATAAAAATCCTTCCACACTACAAATGGGAGGATTTTTATGAAGAAATTTATTTTATACTTTTCATGTATTATGGCAGTTATTCTATTAAGTGGTTGTTCGATGGATAATACTCCAACAAAAAAAGTAGAGAACTTCTTAGATAGTTACAGGAATCAAGATGAAACAGTTATTAACCAGTTGAAAGACATGGTTGATATGGATAATCTAATGAATGAAGATCAAAAAAATACATACAGTGATATTATGAAAAGACAATATGAAGATTTAACATATGAAATAAAAGATGAAGTAATTGATGGAGATAATGCTACAGTAACTGTAGAAATAGAAGTTTACGACTATTATAAAGTAAACCAAGAAGCACAAAACTATTACAATGAAAATCCAAATGAATTTCAAGATGACGCTGATACAGATGATAGTTCTGATGGACTATTAGAAGATGCTAAAGAAGGAGTAGAGGATATAGTAGATGATGTAGAAGACACTACAGAAGATGCTGTAGATGCATTAACAGGAGATGCTAAATATGTTGAATATAGACTTGGCAAATTACAAGAAGCAAAAGATAGAGTAAAGTATACAATAGATTTTACTCTAACAAAAGTTGATGATGTTTGGACTTTAAATGAAATCGATGATACTACAAGACAAAAAATACATGGACTATATGAACACTAGAAATAGTGTTTTTTAGTGCAAAAAAGGAAGTTAAATACTTCCAGATAAAGCATGACCTATTACTCTTAAATACTGCGTAAAAATATTTGCTTTTTCCAAATTTCTATCTGCTAAAAGATTTGTAGAACTTATTATTTTATTATCACTTTTTAACTCGAGCCTACCAAGTACTTCTCCTTTTTTTATTGGAAGATTAATATCATTTAGTTTAATTTCATAACTATAATCTTTTATTTCTTCTCCTTTTTTATTAATAATTGCAACATCATTTTCTAATACTAAATTAACCTCGTTTTGTTTAGTTTTATTTAATTTTATATTTTTTATTTTCTGATCTTTTTGCATAATTATTTTACTTTCGTATTGATTATATCCATAATCCAAAAGAGCCATTGTCTCAGTATTTCTAGTATTTGCCTCATCATAACCTAAAGTTATAGCAATTAATCTTAAACCATCTTTTAAAGATGTAACAGCTAAAGTAGAACCAGCCTCATCAGTATAACCTGTTTTTAATCCATCCGCACCATTATAAAATCTTACTAATTTATTAGTATTTACTATCCAAGTTTTTTCTTCACTATTTTCTCTTATATAATCTTCGTATTTACTAGTATATTCTAAAACTTTTGAATGCTTTAAAAGCTCTTTAGCAATTAATGCCATATCATAAGCACTAGAATATCCTCCTTCTTCATCAAGTCCAGTACAATTTACAAAATTAGTATTTTTAAGTCCCAAACTCCTAGCTTTATTATTCATCTCTTTTACAAATGCTTCTTCTGTTCCACTAATTCTTTCAGCCATTAATACCATTGCATCATTAGCACTAGCCATAGTTATTCCTTTTAATAAATCATCTACACTTATTTTTTCACCTTCATCAAGCCAAAGCTGAGACCCTCCCATTTCTTTAGCATTTTTACTTACAGTTAATATTTCATTTGTTTTCAAAGATCCATTATCTATTTTTTCAAAAATTATAACAAGACCCATCATTTTAGTAAGAGATGCTACACTTCTTCTTTCATTAGCATTTTTATTATATAATATTTCTCCTGTTGTATATTCAATCATAACAGCACTTTTTGCTCCTTTAGTTATATCCGGATTATTTTCTGCTAACACTATCATCGGAGTTATAAAAGATATTATAAGGAGTAAAATAATAAATTTTTTCATGTCATCACCTACTAAAAAATATGTTATAATAAAAATTGTAGAACTTTATACTTTGTTTTTTAAATATTTATAAATTTTCTTTAACTAAATCTATAATAAATTTAATATTTTTATAATATAATTAGTTTAGTAATAATTTAAAAGGAGGATTTTAATGAATAAGAAAAAAAGAGTAATTGCTATTAGTATTTTATTTATATTTATTGTTTTGTTAGTTGCAATAATTACTAGCTTTGAAAATAATTTAGTTGCTGAAGAAGAAGTAATTGAGGATAGATATACTCCTTTTAGAAATACATCTAATTTTAAAAATGAAAACAAAGAAAGATATGTAGCATATTATGAAAATAATAAGTCATTAGATTATGAGGATGTAGTTACCTACGTTAATATTGGCCTTGATAGAGAGTATTACAGTTATATTAGTGATTCTGATATAAGCAAAGGGAATTTAATTTTAGTAAACAAATATATAAAACTAGATCAAGAATATATCCCTAATAATCTAGAAGAAATTAATAGTGAGTATTTTATAAATGGAAATAATTCTGTTAGGATGCTAGTAAAAGAGGCAAAAGAACAATTTGAAAAAATGAGTAGTGATTCTATAAAAAATAATACCCCTGTATATGGTCAAAGTGCTTATAGATCTTATGATCAGCAACAAAGTTTATATGATAATGCAGTAGAAAATTATGGCGATAGTGTTGCAGATACCGATACTGCTAGACCTGGTCATTCAGAGCATCAAACTGGTCTTGCAATTGATGTAAGTTCTACTAAAAGTGGTAATATGCTAACTTTTGGTAACACTTTGTCTTATGAATGGATGATTAATAATGCTCATAAATATGGTTTCATACTAAGATATCCCAAAGAAAAAGAAAATATTCATGGATATATAAATGAACCTTGGCATTACAGATATGTCGGAGTAGAAATTGCTACAGATATGCATGATAATTATAGTGATTTAACCTATGATGAATATTATTATAAATTTATAGACAAATAAAAAATTATAATTTCATATGTTCCTAAAGCATGATATAATAAATACATAAGGAGGAATATTATGAAATTAAAAAAATGTAAAGAATGTAATTCATTAATAAACGTGATAAATGAATGTAACTGTAACAATAATTCTATAAAATGTTGCGATCAAGATATGGTGGATTTAGTTCCTAATAGTACTGATGCATCATTTGAAAAACATATACCAGAAATAAACATAAGTGATAACTATATAGAAGTAAAAGTAAATCATGTAATGGAAGATGAACATTATATTGAGTTCATATCTTATGTAGGAGATGACTTTGAATTTATCAAATATTTTAAACCAGGAGAAGAAGCTACAATTAAATTACCATACAAAAAAGGTTCTAAAGTCTATTCATATTGTAATAAACATGGACTTTGGATGAAAGAGGTAGAGTAATGGACTTATCTTCACTAGAAGACATTTCATATGGAATGTATTTAATTACAACATCTAATGGTAAAGAAGATGCTGGGTGTATCATAAATACTTTAACTCAAATTACATCTAAAAATCCTATTGTGTCTGTAAGTATAAATAAAAACAACTATACCAATAAAATATTAAAAGAAAGTAATAAATTTGCCGTATCTATTATTTCAGAAAATATAGATCCACAAGTAATATCAAAATTTGGATATTTATCATCAGAAAAAGAAAACAAATTTGAAAACATTAATTATGAATTAGATAATAAAATTAAAGTAATTACTGATAATATGTGTAGTTATTTAATATGTGAAGTATTAAATATAATTGATGCCGAAACTCATGATATTTTTATTGCAAGGGTAGAAAGTACCAAAAAACTATCTAACTTAAAACCAATGACTTATAAATATTATAAAGAAGTATTAAAAGGAATATCACCAAAAAATGCTCCGACATATATAGAAAACAAAGTAAGCACTGTAGGGAAAAAATATAGATGTAAAATATGTGGATATATATATGATAATGAAAAAGAAAAAATTCCATTTGAAGAGTTACCAGAAGACTTTAAATGCCCATTATGTGGAGCAGGTAAAGATATGTTTGAAGAAATAAAATAGATAAGCAAATATCACTTATCTATTTTTATTGGCCCTAAAAGTTCTCTTTTTATAAGAGAAGTATCATTAACTATTAAAGAATAAATTTTAGTAATTCTATATTCTAAATCTAAAGAATTACTAATATTACTTTTATAATTTGTAATAAGAGGAACTTTAAGTTCCTTTTTTATATTATTTAAATATTTTTTACCTATAGAATTAAATCCTAATATTCTAATATAATTAGCATCATACAAAGCTTCTTCTTTAGTAAAAGAAGTAAGAATATGAGTAAGCATTCTTCTTATTCGATTATAAGTATATCTTTTATTTTTAATATTAGTTACTAAATCATTCATATTATCACAACTATCAATTAACTTTTTAATCCTTCCTTCTATTCCTTCATCAACAGTTTGATAATCTTTAAGAATATTAATATCTGCTAATATTTTATATTTTAAAAATAAAAATTCTCTACTACTTATATTTTTATATAAAATATCACTATTATATGTTAAATATCTATCAACATCCAATTTATTATTAAGCTTATTTCTAATTTCACTAGCACTAAGTATTTCACCATTATTATTTCCATGATAGTTATTGGTTCTTTTTATAGTAATAGCTTCCATATTATAATTATTTTTAATAATCTCTTTAATGTAAGAAATACCAAGTAAATCATTTGGAGAATCAATTTTTTTTAAACTAAAATCACTTATAGCTTTAGCTAAACTAGTTGGATAATTAAATCCAGTATCTAAATAATTTTTTACTTTTAAATCAAATTTAGGATTATTAACCTGTATAGAAGCAATAGAAAAAAGTAAATTTAAATCATTAGATTCACTACCAAAAACTATTTTTTGTACCTTAAGTTCATGTAAAATTTTAATAGCACCTCTAGCAAAAACATCAGCACTCTGACTAGAAAAAACAAATGGCAATTCAACAACTAAATCAATCCCATTTAAAAGTGCAATTTTAGTCTTATCCCATTTATTCATAATAGAAATATCCCCTCGTTGGGTAAAAGAAGAAGAAATTACTGCAATAATTACAGAATCAGGATAAAGCTCTTTAATTTTATCAATATGATATTTATGTCCAGTATGAAAAGGATTATATTCAGCAATTACTCCAATTATATCCATAAAATCACTCACTTAAATAATGGCAGAAACTATCGTTGTCCTCATAATCATTTATTAATGTCGTTCCATTAGAAAGCACAAGTTTTATACATACCATTTCTTCTAAAGATTTATCATATGAGCCATTAGTTTTTTTACATTTCTTTACAAAAGAATTGTTTTCCACTCCTGTTACTTCAACAAAACAAACTCCATCATTTATTAGATCTTGTTCAGTTTTACCACTCATATAAGAACTACTACTAAGTAATTCCCCTTTAGTTCTTAATGACACAAAACTATTTTGTGTAATATCATCACAAGTTAATAAATCACCACTATAAGATATTTCCAAAAACATTTGGTTATTTTCACAAAAATTCATTTTACTTAATACTGCATTACCTTGCATCAACTGATTTGATCTATAACTATTATAACCAGCAGAAATAGTAGAATGTAAATTAACAAGTTCTTTTTCATTTACATCTTGTCTATACCTGGTAACACTAATAGTGACAACAGTTCCTAAAATACCTAATATTACTAATACTGCTAGAATTTCTAGCAAAGAAAAACCTTTATTATTTTTCATTTAGAGCACCTCTATTTTTAGTTTACCATAAAAAGACACAAAAAAAAAGAAATAATATTTCTTTAACCTACAAAGTATTTCTATAATTAATTTCTAATATCATAATTTTTATTTTCTTATATACTTTTTAGGCTTACTTATCATTAATTTTAACATGTCATCAATATCTTTAAAACTAAGATTACAATCGGTAATTTTATTTGAGTATTCTACAGATTCAAAATTTTCTTGATATTTAGAAGTTATCTTAATATCTTCATTTTCTAACTGAACCTTATTAAATTCTTTAAAAGAATATTCTCCAAAACAAAAATTTTTAATTAGTTCTACACTTTTATTAAGCCAAATAAGAACATATTCTTCTATAGGAGTTTCAATAACAATTTTATAACCTTGTAATTGCTTTTCATCATTTAAAATTCTTTTACAAAGTACTTTTCTATTATCATCATATATAACACTTTGATCAAGATAACATAATTCAAATTCAGATAATAAAGGTGAAACTTTTTCCAAAATTTCTTTAATATATAAATCTCCATTTTCTTTTAATTTACTATCTAATATATTATTCATTTTTATCACCTATATATTTATATGATTAATTAAAAATATGTTTACAAAAAAATATCGATTATTTTTTACTATGTTATAAAAACTTTAAAATAATATAATCAGAAAAAATGACATATTATTTATTAGGTGATTTTATGTTAACTACATTGCTTGGAATTTTAAAAACTCTCATGTTATTTAAAACCTCATATTCTAATAATGTATTTAAAGAACCATTATCTAAAGAAGAAGAAGAAAAATACATTGATTTGCTATTAAAAAAAGATAAAAATGCCAGAGATATTTTAATAGAACACAATTTAAGATTAGTAGCACACATAACTAAAAAATATGAAAATGCTAATATAGACAATGATGATTTAATCAGTATAGGAACTATTGGTCTTATTAAAGGAATAGACTCTTATTCCAAAAAACATGGTACTAAAATAACAACATATTGTGCTAGATGTATAGAAAACGAAATTTTAATGTATTTTAGAAGCAATAAGAAAAATAATAATAATATTTCCTTAGATGAACCAATTGGATATGATAAAGAAGGTAATGACATAACAATTCTTGATATTTTAAAAACTCCTAAGCCTGATTATGTAGAAGATATGTTTATGAAAGATAATATAAAGTCGTTAAATAAATATTTAAAAGCTTTAACTAAAAGAGAACAAGAAATAATACTAAGAAGATATGGCCTTGGAAATTACGAAGAACAGACACAGAAAAAAATAGCTAAGGATTTAAATATTTCTAGAAGCTATGTATCTAGAATTGAAAAACGTGCTATAACTAAAATATTAAGAGAGTTTATAAAAAACAATGAAATTAAAAATTGAGAAAAAGATTTTTTCTTTTTTTTATTTATTGTATAATAACTATAGGTGGTAATATGGCAAATATAAAAGTAATGGATATTAATTTATCAAATAAAATAGCTGCGGGAGAAGTAGTAGAAACTCTAATGAATGTTGTAAAAGAATTAGTAGAAAATAGTATAGACGCCAAAGCTAAAAATATAAAAATTGAATTAACAGAATGTGGAGTAAAACAAATTAGAGTAGTAGATGATGGAATAGGGATGGATAAAGAAGATGCAACAAATTGTTTAAAAAGACATGCTACCAGCAAAATATATACAGATGATGACCTATTTCATATTAATACATTAGGATTTAGAGGCGAAGCACTTCCTTCAATAGCATCAGTATCCAAAATGAGAATTGAAACAAGTGATGAAAAAGAAGGAACATTAATCGAAGTAGAAGGCGGAATAGTAAAAAATATATGCTCTAATAATTTAAGAAAAGGAACAGTAGTAGAAGTAAATAACTTATTTTATAACACTCCAGCTAGACTTAAATATTTAAAAAATTTACATACTGAGCTAGCTAATATTATTTCATATATAAATAAAATGGCTCTTTGCTATCCAAATATAAGATTTAAATTAATAAATAATGATAAACAATTATTAAATACAGATGGAAGTGGCAATATTCTAAAAGTTATAAATAGTATTTATGGATTAGATGTTACTAAAAAAATGATAAAAATATCTGGGGAAAATGATGATTATGAAATAAGTGGCTATATTTCATATCCTGAAGTAAATAGATCATCAAGAAATTTTATTACTCTTTTAGTAAATGGCAGATATGTAAGAAATAACGAAATAATAAAAACAATATTAGAAGCATATCATACATTTCTTCCAATAAATAGATATCCAGTTGTAATACTAAACATAGAAACTGACCCATGGCTTATAGATGTAAATGTTCATCCCACTAAAATGGATATAAAATTCTCAAAACAAGACGAAATAAAAGAATTAATTTATAGTAAAATATCGGAAGCTTTAAAAAAACTTGTATTGGTTCCGGAAATAAAAACAGAAGAAAAAGTAATAACTAATATTGATAAAATCACTACTATAAATGATAAAGTAGAATTTAAAGAAGAAAAAGAAATTATAAAACCAGAATATGAAGAAGTAACCTTTGATTTTAATATAAGTGAAGAAGAAAACAGTTATACAGAAGAAAAACAAACAGTAAAAAAAATTATACCAGTAGGTATAGTACATTCTACATATATAATTGGAGAAAATGAAGAAGTTATGTATATTATTGATCAACATGCTGCACAAGAAAGAATAAATTATGAAAGATATTTAAAAGAATTAGGAAAAGAAACAAGTGAATATACTGAACTTTTATTACCAATAAAACTAGAATTTTCTAATGATGAATATATTAATTTAAAAAATAAATTTAGTATTTTAGATAAACTTAATATTACCTATGAAGAATTTGGTATAAATACCATTATAATAAGAAGTCATCCTACTTGGCTTGGAGAAAAATATACAACTGAAAAGTTAAGAAAAATTATTGAAATAATTATAAATGAAAAAGACTTCTCCAAAGAAAAGTTTAATGAAAAAATAGCTATTACCTTAGCATGTAAAATGTCCATAAAAGCTAACGATTATATTTCTTTAGAAGAAGCTGATAAATTAATTGAAAAACTACTTTCTTGTAACAATCCATATACTTGTCCACATGGAAGACCTACTATTATAAATTATAGCTATTATGAACTTGAAAAATTGTTTAAAAGAGTAATGTAATAAGAACAGATATCTTTTTAAAATTTTTCTTTAATTTTAATAAATGTTGTGGTAAAATGTATAAGAAAAAAGGGTGAGGGAATGAAAGAAGTTATAACAGAAGCTATAATAGATAGCTTAAAAGTTTTACCATTTCTATTTATAACATTTTTATTAATTGAAGTATTTGAACATAAATTTAGCAATAAAAGTAAAAAAGCAGTAGAAAAAAGTGGCAAACTAGGACCATTAATAGGTAGTTTATTAGGGATTATTCCTCAATGTGGATTCGGTGTTGCAGCAACTAATTTATATGTAACGAGAATAATCTCTTTAGGAACACTTTTTGCGGTATATTTATCAACTAGTGATGAAATGTTACCATTACTAATCGCCCAAAATGCTCCACTTAGTTTAATGTTAAAAATATTAGGCATAAAATTTATTTTTGGATTAATTATAGGTTATATAATAGATTTAATAGTAAGAAATAAAGACAAACCTAAATATAATATATGTGAAGATGAACATTGTAATTGCCATGAAAGTATAGTATTAGCTAGCATAAAACATACATTAAATATTTTTGCTTATATAATAATATTTACTTTCTTAATAAATATAATAATGCATTATGGAGGAGAAAATATTTTAGCAAAAATCCTTTTAAAAGATAATATACTAGCTTCATTTGTAACAAGTTTAATAGGACTAATACCAAATTGTGCTGGAAGTGTCGTATTAACAGAATTATTTTTAAATAATGCTATATCTTTTGGAGCTTTAATTGGTGGAGGATTAACTGCAGCTGGAGTAGCAATATTAGTCTTATTAAAAGAAAACAAAAATAAAAAAGAAAATATAAAAATAATATTAGGACTATACTTAATTGGAGCACTTGGAGGAATACTAGTTGAAATAATAACAAGAATTATATAGATAGAGAAAAACTTCTCTTTTTATATTTAAATAAAATATGATATAATACGTTTGGTGATAAAAATGTTTGAATTATTAAGTGATAGATTAGAAAAAGTCGTAAAAAACATCAAAGGTCATGGCAAAATTACTGAAGAAAATATAGATCCTATGCTTCGTGAAGTAAGATTAGCATTATTAGAAGCTGATGTAAATTATCAAGTAGTAAAAGAATTTACCAATAAAGTTAAAGAAAAAGCTCTTGGCGAAGAAGTAAAGAAAAGTCTTTCACCAGGAGAAATGTTTGTAGGTATTATTAGAGATGAATTACAAGAACTTTTAGGGGGGTCTGAAGCATCATTAAATTTAAAAGGAAATCCTGCCGTCCTAATGTTAGTAGGATTACAAGGTTCTGGGAAAACAACTACCATAGGGAAACTTGCTAATTTATTAAGAAAAAAGCACAATAAAAATCCATTATTAGTAGCATGTGACATCTATAGACCAGCAGCAATTGATCAGTTAAAACAAATAGGAAAACAATTAAACATCGAAGTATATGAAGAAGGAAAAAAAGATCCAGTAGAGATTAGTAAAAATGCTATAAATTATGCCAAAGAAAATAACTTTGATTATGTTCTTATTGATACAGCTGGACGCTTACATATTGATGAGGCTCTTATGGAAGAGTTAGATAATATCAAAAATGAAGTAAAACCAGAAGAAGTAATTCTAGTTATAGATTCCATGATGGGACAAGATGCTATAAATGTAATAACTGGATTTAATGAAAAACTAGACCTTACGGGGGTAATTTTAACCAAATTAGATGGAGATACCAGAGGAGGGGTAGCATTATCAGTAAGGCATCTTACAAATGTACCCATTAAATTTATAGGGGTATCAGAAAAATTAGATGGCCTAGATTATTTTTATCCTGATAGAATGGCATCACGTATTATGGGCATGGGAGATATTTTATCTATAGTAGATAAAGCAAACGAAGTAATAGATGAAAAAGAAGCAGAAAAGTCTCTTAAAAAAATGAAAGCAGGGAAATTTGATTTAGAAGATTTTTTAGCCCAAATGAAACAAATAAAGAAATTAGGATCAATTGAAAGTATTTTAAAATTATTACCAGGAGCAAAAAAAATGGGATTAAATAATATAAATATTGATCCAAAAGATCTATCTCATATTGAAGCTATAATACTTTCCATGACAAAAGAAGAAAGAAAAAATCCTTCCATTATAAAAGCCAGTAGAAAGCAACGAATCGCTCTAGGAAGTGGAAGAACAGTACAAGAAGTAAATAGACTATTAACTCAATTTGAACAAAGCCGTGATATGATGAAAAAAATATCAAATGGTAACTTTAAAATGCCATTTTAAAAAAATAAGGAAAAATGCAAAAAAAGTTGAAATATAAATAAATATATGTTATACTAACGAGTAGTGAAGGCAAGAAAGGAGGATTAAAATGACTGAAGTTACAGTAAAAGGTAATTTAGATGGAGCATTAAAAAAATTTAAGCAAAAATGTGCTCGTGATGGTATCCTTTCTGAAGCCAAAAAACGTAAATTTTATGATAAACCAGGAGTAATTAGAAGAGAAGAAAAAAAGAAAAATACTATCAATGCTAAAAAAAGAAACAATAAAAGAAATAGAAATGATTAATTTCTATTTTTTAATATAAGGAGGGAAAAATGAGCCTATTAGAAAAATTAAAAAGTGATATTATAACATCAATGAAAGAAAAAAATAAAGAAAGACTAAATACACTTCGTTCTGTAAAAGGAGCAATGCAGTTAGAAATAATAAACAATAAAAAAGAAGAAAATGATGATTTGTTACTAGATGTAATTAATAAACAAATAAAAATGAGAAACGATTCTATTGCAGAATTTGAAAAAGCTGGTAGAGAAGATTTAGTAAAATCATACAAACAAGAAATAGATATCTTAATGGAATATATGCCAGAAATGTTATCAGAAGAAGAACTAAATAAAATAATTGATAACCAAATAGCAAAACTAGAAGAAAAAAGTCCAAAATCATTAGGTATAATAATGAGAGAGATAACTCCAGTTATAAAAAACAGATGTGATATGAGAGAAGTAACTAATAAAATAAAAGAGAAATTGTCGTAAAATTTCTCTTTTTTATTTACAATAAAAAACATGATATAGTATAATGAAATTACGATAGAGGAGGTATATTTATGAAAGATAAGGATAGAGGATTTACACTAGTAGAATTATTAGTAGTAATAGGAATAATAGCAGTCCTATCCATGGTAATAGTACCAATAGTAATAAATTATATACAATCAGGAAAAGATACATATAATGAAGATTTAAAAGAACAATTATTAATATCGGGAAAAAACTATTATGCTGCTTCACCAGAATTATTACCAAAGAAAACTTATTTAGATATAGATCGCAGAACACGTAGCTATGTCACATTATCAGAACTAGCAAGTAGAAATCTTACAACTGAGGAATTTATAGATGCTGATGATAGACCATGTACAGAAAGTTACGTTTTAGTAGCACAAGAATCTAGCTCAACAGATTATGATTATCATTCATGTCTAATATGTAGTGATGAAGAAGAAACAATTAACTATTCCGAAGATGATAATTATTGCAGTATAACTGATTGGAATGATAATACTAATCCAACATGTAAAGCAAATATAACCGGAGGAAATACCAAAGAAGATATAATATATAATCCAAATACAATAAAATTATCTGAAGTAGCAGATACAGATGGGAATGTATCACAAATATGGATAAAAAATATAACAACAAATAAAGAAGTAGTAATAGATGTAAAAGACATGACAGAAACAGAAATAAAAAATATAGATATAATGAAAACAATAAATGATAGAAAACTAGGAGATGGAGAATACACAATCTATGTAAGAGATGGAGGAGGTAACTTTTCCGAAGAACAATGTAATAAAGTAAGAATAGTAATAGATAATACAAACCCAACATGTACATTAAAATATGAGCCAGTAAATTATACAGATAAGAAATTCATATTAGAAATAACAGATAATGTAAGTCTAGTAGGGAAAATAAGTAAAGTAATAGATCAAGATAGCAAGAGAACAGGAGTAAATTATAATAAAGAAAGTATAGAAAAACCATTAAAAGATGGAACGTATTATGGGCATGTAAAAGATGAAGCAGGGAATGAAGGAATATGTTCATTAGATGTAAAAATAAAGATGTTCGAAGGAGAAGAACCATATTGTTATATATACGCAGGATCAAGTACATATGACTTAGTAAAAAGAGATAGTACTTTAGCCCATAAAGTAGAATGTTACGTATATCAAGGAGAACAAGCATCTACAGATAACAGTAAAGTAACTGCTGTAAAAGATTTAGTCGATATAACAGGAATAACAAAAAATAGTGCAAATAATAATAACAAAGAAAATAAAGTAGTAGTAGACATAAATTCAAAAGTAAATAATACAGGAGATGG
>CALVPC010000011.1 GCA_944350405.1 uncultured Bacilli bacterium | reverse complement strand
TCATATAATACCTCCAATTTTATTATAACAAAAAATGTAGACCGTTTTTTTGTGTCTACATTTATCTTACAACTTCACCTCTATATATAGAAAATGGATTGCTTTTTTCTTCATTTTTAACTATATGATTCATTACAAGTTCTAAAATTATTTTTAAAACTAACCAACTACCAGCAACTATTAATGCACCTGAATATAATTTTTTTACATATTCATTATCAAAAAATGCATATGTCCAAATCTCATTTAAAATGTCAAAGAAATAGTCTAAAAATGATAATACACCTTTAGAAATGCTCCATAATGCACTTCGAAATGCATCTAAATACCAAGCTTGCTCAACTGGTTCTATTTCTAAAATTTCTAAAACTTTTATTCCCCCTCATTTTTATCATTTAATTTCCATTTTAAATCCTCTAAATCTTCAATTACATTCTTTATTTCATTACAAATTTTTTTATTATTACATTTTTTTCTTTTAACTTCTAAATATTTTGCTAAAGTTTCAATAGAATAAATGTTATTAAGAATTTTCTGTATTTTCTCTTTTATCACTTTAGGATTTTCGCTTCTATTTCTAAAAAAATCAAAATAAACTAACAAGTTATAAATTTTAACATTAAGTAAATTTTTCCTTTTTCTTATCATTTGAAATAACCTAAAATCCATTCCACAAATTGTGTCGTCACTAAAGCCAAAACACTAGCTAATATAGTGTTTCTAATTTTTCTATCATATGAAGCTTTTTGATTATCATCGCTACATGCCATTTTTAAAGCATAATCTTTTGCAACAAAAAAGGCTGTTGCACCAATTACAAACAACCTTAAATAATTCATTGCATCATTTATTAAACTTAAAACATTTGATAATATACTATCCATATAAAATTCTCCATAAAACTTTTATTTTTCTTCCTCCTTCAAGTTCATTTTTAATTGAATTCCATTTTCAAATCTTTTTCTTATGATTTCACAATACTTTTTACTAATTTCTATTCCAATCCATTTCCTATTAATTTTTTCACAAGCAATAAGTGTAGAGCCACTTCCACTAGTAAAATCTAGAACTAATTCATTTTCTTTTGTATAGGTCGAGATTATATAGTTCATTAGTTCAACAGGTTTTTGTGTTGGATGAAATAAATGTGATTCTCTAGCTATTTGTATAACATTTCTAGGAAAATCTGAAAATTCTTGTATAGATTCAAATCTTTTATTTTCTTTTTTATCTCCTAAATAATCTATTGAGGCTCTTGTCACTTTTAAATCAACTTTAGAAATTCCTTGAGGATAATAACATATTGGCATTTTACTATTAGCAGTAGCTCCTCCTTTAGAAAATACCATGATATCTTCATAACATCTTAATGGCTGATATTTTGCATATTGAAATCCTGTAACTTGAGTTTTTACCCATTTCCAATCATATTTATATAATTTTTTATTACTTAATCTTAAATAACTAGAAAAAGGCTCATTTCCAAAAAGAACAATTGCACCATTATCTTTTATTAATTGTAAAAGTCTATTCCACATTTCATCAACAGGAATTATTTTATCCCAACTATAATTAGTAATAGCATAAGGTGGATCTGTTATAATAGCATCCACCTTAATACCATTTTCAATTAAATAATCCATTACATCCAAGCAATCACCCATATAAAGTTTTCCAAGTTCAGTAACAAAGTATGGCTTATATTTTTCCTTTAAATCAATATCTTTCTTGATCTACTAACTCTCCTATATAAATAACCTGATTATCTTCATTTTTCACACAAGTTATTAAAGCAATTACATTTTTATTTTCATTTCGTTTAATAGTTAAATGCCCTGTCTTTTTTTCTTTATACCAATTCTTAATTTTGTAACTATACTTATACCCATTAAAATAAACGTATATCATATCATCTTTATTCAATTTATGTAGATCATTAAAATATGAAACATCAGAATTGCCACGGTGTGATGCTAAAATTAAATTTCCATTTTTTACATTAGGCATATCAGATTTTTCTATTAATTGAATACCTTTTTCAACACTATTATTTTCATTATCAAAGTTATAAACACCTTTTTTTAAGTTGATTTTAGGTATTTCTAAAATTAAAAAATACTCACTTTTTATTTGAGTATCATTATTTTTCTCAATACTTTTTTCTTTGTCTTCTATTGAAGTTATTTCTATATAATCACTTACTTTTTGCTCTTCAATTTGTTTTGGTTTTTCCTTATTATAAATAGCCATTAAACAAAATCTAAAACTAATAAAAATTAATACTAAGCTAATAACTTTATATTTATTTTCTTTTATTTTTTTTATCATATATCAAAACCCCAATACCAGCTAGAACAAAAACAAGGCTTATCACTTCTATAAGTGGAAACTCATCTTTTTCAGTTATAGGGACATTAACTACTAAATCATTCTTAGCTTTAATATTTATAATTTGTCCATTTTCTTTAATTTCAAAATTAATTATTTCTTTATTAATTTTGTATCCTTGAGGAGCTTTTATTTCTTTTATATAATATTTTCCTAAAGGTAACTTTTCTATATTTATATATCCATTTTTATCAGTGTAACCTCTAAATACTAAATTATCTTCATCATTAAATATTTCAAAATATGCTCCGCTTAAAGCTTCTCCTTTATGATTTATTTTTAATAGTTTTAAACTTCCTTTTGGTAGATAATTATATAAAGTTAATTCTTCTAATGCTATAGCTTGATCATTTTTATAGTCAATTGTAAATTCATGTTTTTTATTATCTAAAACATGATTTTCTGATGTTTCAGTTTCAATTAGATAATACTTTCCTAAATATAAATCATCTAAATATGCTTTGCCATTTTCATCAGTTTTAATTGTAGAGATTTTTTCATCTTTTTTATAAACTAGTTCTCCCATTAAATTATAAATGTTTTCATCAGCATATACATCAAAACCTACATTAGCTAGCAATTTATTATCATATTTATATGAATTATTTTGATATTTAAGTTCCTCTCCATATTTAGTTAGTTCAAGTTTTCCACCTATAACTTTAACATTAAATTTTGCATTTAATGTTGGAAACTTTCCTGCAGACATAACGTCTTGTGATACATTACTTGTATAGACAATTGGTGGAGCAGAATACTTTGTATCTTCTTTACTTAAATTAATTGTATAATTTCCTAATTTTAATCCTACAATAGCTAAACCATTGCCATTCTTTGATAAATTAATGCCATTAGTAGATGTAACTTTGTAATTATTTAAAACACCATTAGTATCATTTAAAAGTATTTTATTATTTACTCCAACTTCAAAGTTTTCGTTTGAAAAACTAGGTGTTTTATAATGATCTTTTACTAGTTGCTCTAATTCAGCAATTTCAGAAGTATATTTTTCAACTTTTTTACCTCCTTGAGTGTCGGTAAAGTAGACTGTAACTTCTGGAGACACAGTTTTCCAAATTAAATATTGAGTTACTGAATACCATTTTGAATCGGTATGATTACCATAACCATATCCATAATAAGCAAGAAGAGTGGCTCTTTCCCATTGTTCTTCAGTAATACTCAAAATTTTAGCTTGATTAGATTCATGTATTTGATACTTATCATAATTAGTAACATTTGTACCAGGTTCAACGCAATAAACAAATTTCATATCAGTTGATCTTCTAAGTAATGTCATTTCATCATGTTTAATTTCTCCATTTTTTATTTTTGTTACGTAAGTATTTGGAATTTGCTCTCTCCAATAAATATACCCCTCATATTCTTTTGCATTAATATTTGTTATTCCAAAAAATAAACTTGCAACAATAAATATTGCAGATAATATTTTGCTTTTTTTCATTTTTTACCTCCCTTAAATTTTTTTGCAAAATAAAAACTCTATCTCAAACATAAGATAGAGCAATTATAAAGTTTTCAACTTACATCCCTCCTTTAATATTTTTTAGAATAGCTTTATCAAAAGCTAAAGCTAATTTTATTATGCAACTCTCTTTAATTGGTATTAAACTATTTTTACTAATAAATATTATTTCATCACATATATATTCTTCAGACTTTTTATATAGCAGATATTGAATAAAGTATTGTTTTTCCTCTTTAGTAAATGTACTGACAACTTCTGATAATTTATTATTAGTATCATTAATATAATCAAGAGTATCAAGTTTGGTTTCCACATACTTTGATGTTTTATCACCAAAAGTAATATTACTATTAAATTTTATTTCTAAATTTGCAGTAATAGTAGGAAATACCATATTTCCGTATTTGTACCTTGCTTCTTCTAACTCCCTTAATATGACCTGAATATTTTCCTTACATTTACCATAATCATATTTATCAATTATCTTTTTACTTAATAAAGAATTATTATTAACATCCATTTTTTACCCCCATAATTATACAAAAATAAAAGAGATATTTAGGGGAAAGTATCCCTATATCTCTTTTATTAATAACAAGCAATAAATTGTTCGAAGAATGTCGCTTTAAATAATATTTTTTCACTAAAATTGCCCCCTTAACAACTTCATCAATAAATATTGAGATTTATTTTATTTCCAAATTTTGGAAAAGTCAATAAAAAAAAGAAATTTTTAATCGACATTATTCGACAAAAATCTCACTTTTTCTTTTTGCTTTTTTTCCATTTAACCATATTTTAACACTTGACAATATAATTTCAATACCAAATTCAAATGCTTTAAAATACATTTTATAATCTAAAAGTCAACTTTTAATCTATTATTACTCTAGATTTACTCAATAATTTATCTTTTAAAAAAAGAGATAAAAATCTCTTTATATAATTATAAACTAGCAGACTTTTTATCTTGTAAAAATACGTTTCAAATCCGATTGCTGTTGCTGTAAAAATTCTTTTCTTTTTTCTTCATTAAATGAAATTTTTCTCGCAAGCGTTTTACACTTATTATTTTTTCCTCCACAATATCGGCAATCAATAGAATGTTTTATTATATCTTCAACAAATCCATCAGCTTCCCTATTATTTAAATAAGCTGAAATTGATCGTCTAGTATTTCTTCCACTGAACATTAAATCAAATAAATTACCATTATATTTTTCTTCCATATACGGTCTAACTACGCTTAATATAATATCGCTAGGAATTCCTCTACCATCTATTTTAAATTTATCTATTCCTATTTTTGTATATAGCTTCAAATCTTCTGGTCTAATCCAACCACTGCATAACATTAGTATTGGGTCATCTATATATGAAGAAAAACATTTTGCATATGGATAACATTGCACAAAACCATCATCTGTATCTTTTGAAAAATGACTATTTAAATTATTATGATATTGATGCATTATACAAAATGGCAGGCACAGAGAATTAGCTAGCAACTCAAAATCAGTATCACAAGATGCTTTTATATCTTTTAAAAGCTGTAAATTTCTATTAATATTTCTATCTAAAACTATCCTACGAGCTCCCATTTCTTTTAATTGTAAAGTTTGAGAAATCGAAGAAGCACACATATTAATTGAAGCAACAACTTTAATTTCTGGGTAATTCATTTTTATAAATTCCATTAAATATGGTGTACTAACAGTTATGCTATCAACACCCATTTTTTTTAAAAGTTCTATCTGTTTGTGTAATATTTTATTCAATTCAGCGTTAGATAAATCACCATGACAAGTAGTATTCATAATATAATTGAAATCTATACCATTTGCTTTCGAATATTCAATATATTCTTTTAAAGCTTTATAATCTATTTGTGGTAATTGCGTTCCAACTCTTGAACTTCCTATTTCATCATCAGGAAAACATCCATAAGTTTCAATTATTTTAGAGTTTTTATAGCTTTCATTTAATTGTTTTAAGGAATCAATATATTCTTTATCAAAAATTGCAGGCACTTTAAACTTATTCATTATCTTTTCCTCACTAATGTTAATGTTTTATTATCATGGATAAAAAACGCTCTTCCATGCCACCCATAAGAAAAGAATTGTTCCAACTCATATCTATCTTGTTTTCCAAATGTATCTTTAATTGCCTGCCTAACCCCCATACTATTATTTGCTCTATTAAAATTATAATCATCGAATAATATTATGCTACCATCTTGAAAAACTTCATTCTCTATTAATTTGTTTAAAACAATAATAATTGATGCATACAAATCACAATCAATGTTGACAAGTATTACAGAGTCTTTTTTAAATTGCATTTTTTCTAAAGTTTGATCAAAGTACCCTTTTACAATATTTGCATTTTTTTCTCCAATTAATTTATTTATGTCTTCTTCCAACAATCTTTCAAAACCATTAGCGCTTCCAAAAGTTCCTTTTTGCCAGTCGTTTGTTTGTTTGACTTGATAAGAATTAATATCTATATCCGATGTAATGTCAGGTAATCCTTCGAACGAATCAAACATATATAAGTTATTTAGTATATCATATTGTTTCATTTTTGATGCGATTTTCCTAGCAGAGTAGCCCTTAAAAGTCCCAAACTCCATCATATATCCATCCATATAGTTTGCATAAAAATATCTAAATATAGTATCAAAAGCTTTCTCATAAACTTCTTCTGCTTCAGCCTCCGTATAATAACCTGGAGGCAAAATAGGTTTATTTTCCATATTTATCCCCTCACTTTGTTAATTTTCTGACTTTTACTATTTCATCGTGTTCTTCCTGTGAAATCCAATCATCTAATTTTTCACCATTAGAATAAATTACTTTAAATGTTTGTTTAGTAGGTTTTAATTTATATCCACATAATCTCTTAATTCTAAAATCTATTCCACGATACGTAAAATCATCAACACATCCTTGTGTTATTAACTCTTCTGATGTTTTGTACTTTATTACATTTAACTTTTCAAAAACATCATAACCCTTAACATGATCTTTTGCATATTCTGGATAACCATGATTTTCGCCCTTATATCTTAGTTCATTTAAACTAATTGCATCAATATGTAATTTTTTTGCCAAATCCACCATTTTATCTATAAAAGCTTCTTTTTCATTTCCCATTTCTTTTGTTATTACCATATTAAAAGAAGTTCGAAATTCTTTATTTTTTAACGATTCTGCAATATTGTCAAAACTTATTTTTCTCTTAAAAATTTCCGCATTTTTTTCCTCATCATAGTGATGTATGCCTATCTTTAGTAAATCTACCAAGCCATTTAATTGCTCTACTCTCTCTTTCGATAATAATGATCCATTAGTATTAACAATAATATATTCTTTATATGGTCTGATTGCCGTTAAAACTTTCAGTAATACATCAAAATTTAAAAATGGTTCGCCACCAGTAATATCTACCGTTGGGTAATCTACCTCAGACAATATTTGCTCAATCATTTTATTAGCATCAATAGATGTTGGAGCATAATTTCCTTTATCTATACAAAACCAACATTGACCATTGCAAGCATTAATTATTTTCACTTGTAACAATTTTGGTTTTTCATTCGAACAATGACATATCTTATTCGGAACTAAATCCATTATAAAAACCTCTCTTTCTATTTTTTATTTATCATTTCTAATAATTTTTTTTCTGATATAATCTCAATTCCTAATTCTTTTGCCCTTTGATTTTTAGTAGAAGTTGAATTTACATTATTGTTTATCAAATAATCTACTTTATTAGATATTGCTTTCACAACTTTACCACCATTCTGCTCAATGAATTCTATCAACTGATCCCTATTTTCAAAATTTTCTAAACTACCTGTAATAACAAATAGTAATCCTTTTAAATCTTCATTTCCATTAGTAGTAACTTGAGGAATAATAATTTCTTGCTTTAATTTTTCTAGTTCTTTTAAGAAGACAGGATTTGAAAAATAACTTATCCACTCTTGTGCTATAATATCTCCTACACCTATAATTTCACTTAATTCTTCAAATGACAAATGACATATCTTATTAAAATCATTTTTAAAATGGTTACAAATCAACTTAGCCCTGGATAATCCTATATCAGGAATTCCTAAAGAATAGATAAAATTTGGTAATCTAACCTCTCTTGATTTTTCTATAGATTTTATCATATTATTATATGATCTTTCTCCAAAACCTTCAAATGATATAATTTTCTGCTTATAATTGTCCAAATGATATAAATCTGCATAATCCTTTACCATTTTCTCTTCAATTAATTTGCTTAAAATAGAATCTGATATTCCATCAATATTCATAGCATTTCTACTCACAAATAAACTTAACCTTTTTAATAATTTTGCAATGCAAAACTCATTTGTACAATACAAATATTGAACATCATTATTTTTTACAATTTCTGCTTTTCCGCCACACTCAGGACATTTATTAGGAATTATAAGGTTATCGCTTTTCGTTTCATTACTTGCTACTTGAGGAATAATCATATTTGCTTTATAAACATTTATAGTATCACCAATACCTAGTTTCAATCCTTTTAAAATAGATATATTATGTAACGAAGCTCGACTTACTACTGTTCCATCTAATTCTACAGAATCAAAAACAGCAACTGGATTAATAAGCCCTGTTCTTGAAACCATCCAATCTACTTCCCTTAAAATAGTAGATACTGTTTCATCCTTCCACTTAAAAGCTAATGAATGTTTAGGATATTTAGCAGTTCTCCCTAAACTATTACCATAATCTATATCATTATAAGTTAAAACCAAGCCATCGGATGGTATATCATACTCTTTAACTTTTTCTTTAAATTCTAAAACTTTCTCAGGAATATTTTCTTGTGTCACTTTAACATGCTCTACAACTTCAAATCCTAAAGAAGTTAGCCAATCAAAGCATTCACTTTTTAAATTAGATATTTTGTCATCTGATTCAATTAATGCAAATATAATACAATTAACATTTCTTTTTGCAGTTATACCACTATCTAATTGTCTAACAGAACCTGAACATAAGTTTCTAGGATTCTTATATTGCATAGAACCATCACCAAGCTCATCGTTCATTCGCTTAAAATCAGAATACTTAATTACTGCTTCTCCTCTAACTACTAATCTACCTTTATATGGTATAGTTAGCGGAATATTTTTAAATTGTTTTACATTGTCTGTAACTACTTCTCCAATAATACCCGTTCCCCTAGTCACACCACTTTTCAATATTCCATTTTCATAAGTTAATACTATAGTTAAGCCATCTAATTTCCAAGATAATATACCATCTTTATTTTCAAGAAAATCAACAAGTTCTGCTATTTGTTTAGTTTTAGCTAACGATAGCATAGGAGCAGGATGTTCTACTTGCTGTAATGAACTTGATATTTCTGGCTCAACATTAATTGTTGGACTATTAGACAATGTCATGTTTGTTTCTTTTTCTAACTTTACAAGCTCATCATACAACCGATCATACTCATAATCCGTCATCATAGAAATATTCTTCTGATAATATAGTTCTGACGCTTTATTAAGTTCTTCTATTAAATCCTTCATTCTATTAATTTGATTTTCCATAAATCCTCCTTTTTATTTCTTTCTTACCAAATTTTTTCTTTTAATATATAAATCATAATGCTTTTCACAATCCAATTTATTATAAACTTCATCATACGTTGGGCAATACGGATTATCACCTACATATTCAATTCCATTTAAAATAGTATCGACAAAAAACTTCCCAGATTTTTCAATAAACAATCTAGCTTTTGCTCCACTATCTTCTTCTATTGAAAATGATGTATTTATATCTGTAATTTTTTCAATAAAATCACTAATTTTGATTATATCTGCTTCTGACAAACCAATATAATTGTAATTTTCTTCGCATTTTTCAGAATATTTTACAGCACTAATATACCATCTTTTTACACCATTTTTTAATAAAAACTCATAAATTTGTTGTAAATCATTTATATTATATTTTGTCATTACACTTTGAATGATTACTGGAATGTTATGGGAAACCAAAATTCGAATATTATTTTCAATTTTAGAAATTTGTTTATCTGTATCTCCTAAAAATTTTGAAGGTCTTACTTTTTCAAGAACTTTCGTGTCTAAACTATCTATTGAAAATCGTACTACCGAATTTTGTAAATGTGGTAACAATTCTTCAAAACACAAATATGTACCGTTGGAATCTATTATAGTAACAGCTTTCTCACCGATATATTTTAAAATTTCTTTCAAATCCTTATTTAGTGTTGGCTCACCACCAGTTAATATAATTGTTTTAGGTTTTAAGCTTAATATGTTTTTAATTATTTCCTTATAATTCAAATTAAAATCATTTAAATTTTTATGTTCTGCAAAACAATAAATACAATTAAGATTACAAGCATTTTCTATCATCCAACATACACTTACTGGTGAAACATATTTTTTAATATTTGAATTTTCACTTTCATTATCAAATATATAATCACCTGTAATTTTATCATATTTTATCTTACTTTTTAATTCTTCTCTGTAATGTTTTTCCTTCATCAAAATACTCTCTTTCATAAATTGGTTGGATATGCTCCATAATCCTATTTTTACATTTTAAGATATATTCGTTTGTATTAAATTCTTTATTATGCTTTAAACTATTATAAATATAATCAAAAAATTTATAATGCTCTGCATATAAGTATTGCCTATCTTCTTCTGTTATTTTATTTTTGTCTATTGCTCTATATATTGGTAAAACCATATCTCTATATTTTGATAATTCCTCAAACAATATTTTTGTTTGTGGATCTCTAAAATATTCATTATCGTAAATATCTAACTCTTCATCATTAAAATATTTTTTTCTCATTTGTGGCAATATTACGAGAACTCTTGTAAACATATATGCATCATAATAACCAAGTTTTTTAAATAATTCTATATTATTTTTTACGTGATCTATATTTAAGATTGGTTCAAAAGTTATTAGTCCAGGATTAATTCGTATACCATTTTCATGTAAGGCACTAACAACATTATCAATTTCAGAAACAGTACATCCTTTTTGATATCTTTTTAAGATATCATCATTATAAGAATCAAAACCTAAATATACACAAGATATTCCTGCTTGCTTCATTAATGGCAACATATTATGCTCGATCATATATTGCATTGTTTTTACTCTGCCAATTGCATAAATGCTAAGTTTTATATCTTTTTCTATTAATAATTTGAAGATTTCACACGCTCTTTTTAGACCTTCTGTATTAGTACCAAAAAAATCATCATCACAAAACGTTACCTTATCAATATGAAATGTTTCTATCAAATCTTGTAGTTCGTTTATAACATTTTCTGGACTTCTATATCGTATTTTAGGCTGACAAGAAACTGATTGATAATCTTTTAAGTAACAAAATGAGCAAGAAGCATGAGCACAGCCTCTACTGGTATTTACACCTAATGAAAATCCCTTATCAATAACTTTTTCTGCAAACATTCGATCTGTTGGAACTTGTTCATCTAAATTTACAACTTCTCTTTCAGTAACAATTACACTACCATTTTTATCTCTATAAGCCAAGTTTTTAATATTTAGTGGCGATTCATTTTTATTGATTGCATTTAAATAATTAATATAAACCTGATCTCCATCACCTATTGTTATATAATCAATAACATCATATTTTTTCAATATTTTTTCATACTCCATTGTAGGATATGGTCCTCCTGTTAAAATTGTTGCTCTAGGTTTATGCTTCTTTATCTCTTTCATAATATCTATTATATCTTCTTCACTTGTATCATATAAAGTAAAAGCAAATGTATCACAATTAGATTCTAACAATTTTTTTGTCAATTCTTCTTTACTCAAACTTTCTATAATTCCATCAACAACTTCGACTTTATAATTAGCATTTTTTAATTGTGCTGCAATATGCAACAGCGCCATTGGTTCTGTTGTATAAGTATCAAAAAATTTATTATACAAAAATTTTGCACCAATTGAATCCAAAAAGTTATAATATTTATTTTCTTTACCAGCGGCTTCTGGATTTACTGCAAATCCAACTAATGTAATATCTTTTTTATCTTTCATATTAACTCCCCCTAACATCAATTGTTTTATAAAATTAATAACTTCTTTTTAGTAATAATTGCGTAAGTATTTTTCGATACTTTTAATTAAAATACGCTTATTTATTATTACTATAATTATACCATTTTTTAGCTATGCTTTCATCATAATATATTAAAAATTTATATTAGTTTCACCTCCCTAAAATTTAAAGAAAAAGTGTCGTCATTAAATATTATAATTTAACAGACAACACTTTTTAATAAATAAATATTTAGAAATAAGTTTTTAAGAGATATCAAAAATACGCTAGACAATTTGCTAACAATATTAATTAATAAAGTTTTTATACTAAATAACTTTAACATTGAATCCCCCCCTAAAAACACTTGTAAATGATTATACTACCACAATTTATCCGATGTCAACATTTTTTAGATATTTTTTCTTCTTCTATATATTTCCCAACAAATTTTAATCGTTCAATATATAGCTTTTCTAAAAAATCTAACCATTTTTTACTCTTTAAAAACCATGGTTTACTTTCCTCAATCAAAATTTCTTTTTCTATACTTTTAATAAGCTCAAAATACCCTATCTCTTCAAGATACTTCATAAAATTTCTCACTCCCATTATTGCCTATTTTGTTTAATAATTCATATACTAATTTACTATTGTTAGAATCCAAATTTTTATCAATATCTTCATGAACAATAATCAAACTTCCTATTTTGCAATTATTATTATTTAAAACAAATACATCACAACATTTTTCTTCATAAATATTACAAACTTTAATTTTATTAAATCCAATTTTTTCAAAACTTTCATCATTTATCATTGCTTTAATATTATTATCTAAATCTTTATATAGATAATCTTCACTTTTTTTCCCATATGCAGTTATAATATTGCTTAAGTTAGTAATAATTATTGTATCCGCCGGATAGTAATTAAGCCAAAAATTAATAAAAGGATTATAGTTTTTTTCTAAAAAATCTTTATTTGTTAAGATATATTTTCTTATTACAATTTTATCGTTTTCATAAGTTATCCATACTTTCTTGTCATCAGTAATATTCAGACTATCTCTAAACAATTTTGGTATAAAAACTCTACCATGTTTATCAATATTAGATAACATTCCATATTTTTTATGTTCCATGATGTTTCCTTTCTAAGCCATTTTCTATTAAAGTAACTTCTTCATATAATTGAAAATCAGTAATATCATACTTTCCATAGTTAATATCATTATTCACTTCTTTTTCTAATATATCAACTAACTCCATCATTTTTTGTGTTATTTCTTTTGGATAATAATAATTATATTGGTTCAATAAAGTAACAATTATTTCTTTAGTTACTAATACTCCTTTATCAACTTTATAACAAATTTTTTTTGTTTTCATTTATACCTCCTTTAATTATTTATTAAAAAACTATAATTGTACATACTAGTAACACAACAGTCGGTACTAGTTGGTAGTGTAAAGTTTAAAAAAAGATTATATTAGAAAAAAGGAGAGAAAAATTGTATGAGTAACGATAACAAGATCTTATCAAAAAATTTAAAATACTATAGATTTAAACACAATTTTTCTCAAGAAACTCTTGCTGAAAAATCAGGATTTTCTAGGAATTACATCTCTGATTTAGAAAATGCAAAGTGTAATCCTTCTTTAAACACTTTAACATCATTAGCCAATGCATTAAATATTAAAACTTATGTATTACTAAAGCCAATCCAAACAAACAACTTGCCTACTACAAGAGTAGATATTTATAGAAAAAAATTTAATAAAGAGTAGAATCACATATTAAACTTTTTTAATTATTATATATTGGTGACATTTAAAAGTCAACCGAAATCGGAAGATATTTTTTGTCAAACTCTGCTACAATTTTTTTGTGGAGGTGTTTTTATATGTCTTTTAATACTGCAATTATACAACGTATATTAGAACTTTGTGACAAAAATAATATAACTCCAAATAGATTAGCAGAACTATCAGCTATACCTCCAACAACGATGTTTAATTTAATTAATGGAAATGTTACAAATCCTAGTGCTAAAAATATTTATAAGATTTGCAAAGTTTTTAAAATATCATTGAAAGATTTTTACAACACGGATTTGTTTAATAATATGGACTTTGATGATTAATAATTTTAAAGTTATTCAATATAACTTTTTTATTTTTTACATTACATATCAACTCGTTTCATTTATATTTTTAACAAGTATATCATTTTTTCGTGTTTATTTCCAGTAATTTTTCGCGCATATTTCTAAAATAAGTTTTTTTGACTATTTTCTGACATAATTCATTTTAGGTGATACTAAAATGAATTTTAGACTTATAGATATAAGAGAAAAATATGATTTATCTAAAACCAAAACAGCTCAAAAATTAAAATGGAATATAAGGCTTTATAGCTATATAGAGGATGAAGTAATTAATTTTAAACTAGAAAAACTTAATGCGTATTGTAATACTTTCAATTGTAGTATGGATTATGTCTCAAAGCTAACTGATAAATATAATTACACTGACATAAAAAATTTACCAAGGTTAGATAAAAGAATAATAGCAAAAAATTTAAGAATTATTGAAAAAGAGCTAAATAAGAATTGCAATGAAATGGCTGAAGAATTACGTATAGCACCATCTACTTATTCAGATTACAAAAGAATACAAAAAACAAATATAATCCAAACTTTAATGGTTAAATATTTAGCAGAAAATTATGGTTATTCAATGGATTGGATTTGTGGAAGAAGTAAAATAAAATACAGAAAAAGTCCTAAAAATTAGGACTTTTTTATTTATTAAAACGCTATTTATAGCGTACATTTGCCTGGCAGGGGTATCAAGACTCGAACTCGAAAACGCAGTTTTGGAGACTGCTATGTTACCAATTACATCATACCCCTAAATAACATCTTACTTGTGTTATATAAACACAGATATATTATATCAAATTTATCTAATTTTAATCAAGATGTACCAAACAAAAAAGTTGTAATATTTCAATTAAAATTAGTTAATATTAGTTTATTTAATAAAATCTTAATTAAACAATTTGGTACATTTTTTTGTACAATTTTTATATTTAAATAAAGTGGAACATTTACTTTTGTATATAAAATAGTGCTTTTATAACATTTTTTAATACGTAAATTAGAACCCACATCAGCGGTTTTGGAGACCATTATTATACCATTTAACTAATCCCCTATAACAAATTAATTATATCTAATATAGTATACTTTTGTCAATTATTTTTAGAACAATAACATAGTATTAAGTAGGTGATTAAAATGGCAATAATTAGTTATACGACAAAAGAAAAAGAATTGCTAGCTAGAATAATGCGCGCAGAAGCATTAGGAGATGGTAGTCTAGGCATGCTAATGGTCGGAAACGTAGTAATAAATAGAACAATAGCAGACTGTCTAACATTCAAAAACATTAGAACTATTACAGATGCAATTTATCAAAAAAATCAATTTAGCGGAATAAATTCTACATTATTTGTAGGAAATCCAACCACCAAAGAATTAGATCTAGCAAACAGAATTTTAAGAGGAGAATATTATCATCCTGCAACAAATTCTCTATGGTTTTACAATCCAGGATCAACTAATCCATGTCCAGCTTTGTGGTATGATCAAAGAAATGCAGGACGATATAAAAATCATTGCTTCTATATACCCTATCCAGGAGTATGCAGACAATTACATTAAAAAAATTCAAACCTAGAAATCTAAATACATTTAAACAAGTTTGAATTTTATAAAATAATAAATTCCTAGAACCACTAGGAATTTTTTTATACATTATTATGGAATTAAAAGAGTTTGTCCTATAGATAACAGATCGCTTTTTAAATCATTTAAACTAATTAAGTCATTTAAATTAACTCCAAAATTGTTAGCTATTTTCCACAAACTATCACCACTCTTAACTACATATGTTTTATATTCACTAGTATTAGGAATTACAAGTTTTTGTCCTATACTTAACATATTATTAGTCAATTTATTAGCTGATTTAAGTTCATCTACACTAATATTATATTTTTTAGCAATATTCCACAAAGTATCTCCTGATTTTACTACATAAGTAACACCTTGACTATTTCCATCTTGATTAGATCCTTGTTTAGGTATTAAAAGTTGTTGACCTATTTGTAACAATGTAGTGCCAAGATTATTAAACGAAACTATATCATTTACGCTTATTCCATATTGATTAGCAATATTCCATAAACTATCGCCAGCTTTAACTGTATATACTAAATAATCTCCAGGAACATTAGAACTACTACTAGGTATAGTTAATACTTGCCCAATAGTTATCAAATTACCAGTTAAACCATTATTATTCTTAAGATCTTCTACACTGATACCAAAACTATTTGCAATACTATATAAACTATCACCTTTTTTAACAACATACGTATTTCCACTAACACCTGGTGGTTTATAAGAAACTCCAGCATACTCAGCAATAGATTTTACAACTGCTTCAACATAATCATTTAAATTGTTTTTTAATTGTGCAACATCATCCTTAGGACTATCTATAAAACCATATTCTACTAATATTGGCTCTGTTTTACCTGTTTCTCTGTGAATAAAATAATAATCTTTACTAGGATCACTAGGAAGTCTTCTTTGATAATAGCTACGAATATTTTG
>CALVPC010000010.1 GCA_944350405.1 uncultured Bacilli bacterium | reverse complement strand
ATGTATTTAAGATATTACTATAAATGCAGTTTAAAAAAGACTTTTATATTAACTTTACTTCTTTCTCTATTCTTTGAATTTACACAAGTAACAGGGCTTTATGGAATATATCCAAGACCATATAGACTTTGTGATGTAGATGATTTAATAACAAATACACTAGGGGGAATAATTGGTTATTTTATAGTGGGAATAGCAGATGATTTTCTGCCAACAAGAGATGAAATAGATAAAGAAACTATCGAGGAAGGAAAAAAAGTATCAGGGTTTAGAAGAATAACACTATTTTTCTTAGATAGTTTTGTATATCTTTGTCTAGCTACTATATTATCATTATTTTCTGGAACTTTATTTATGACATTAGCATTTTTTATAATTTATTACGCAGTAATACCTTATTTTTGGAATGGTAAAACAATTGCTAGTAATTTCTTAAATGTACGAGTATCATTCCCCAATATGACATTTCTTAGATTGATTTTAAAAAACATATTTAATTATCTTTATTATTTTATGATACCAATTTGTATATTGGCTACAGGAATGATAATAGAAAATAACATAGATTTATCTGCAGTATCATCGATATGGGTATATTTTGGATGTTTTATGATTATTATAGTTTTCTATTTAATAAACATATTTCTATTATTAAAAAATGGAAAAATATATTATGACAAAGTATTTAAAATTACATATTTAAGTACCACAGATGAAAGGAGGAAAAAAGATGGAAAATATTAAAGGTAAAATATTGGCAGGTATTGGTATTATTCTTGTTATTGCAGTATTCTTTATAGTATTTTGGTTATTATTTTACCAAGAATCTACTTATTACACTAAAATAGATAACACTAAAGTAGAACAACTAAACTCTGGAGATATGAGATTCGAATATACACTAGATGCTTATAATGAAAAAGGTAATTCTAAAGAAATAACTTTCAAAACAAGCAGAGAATTAAAAGAAGATGCTTATTTAAAACTTGATGTAATGTTAACAAGAGGAGTTAAATCTTGGGAAGAAGTACAATATGATGAATTACCTGATAAAGTACAAGAAAAGTACGATGAATAATAATTAAAGCAAACTAATGAAATATAATTTCTAGTTTGTTTTTTTGTGGTATAATTATCTCAACAAATTCTAATTTGTGTAGGTAATTATGGATTAGAAAAAATCAAGAAGATAAAATCTAGCAAATAAATAATAATTAAGAAGGAGAAAGAATATGAAAAAAATATTATCAGTTTTATTATGTGGAGTTATGTTATTGGGAATAACTGCTTGTGGTAATGAAAATGTAGAAAATAAGCAATCGCAAGAACAAGTACAAGAATATGGTTATGTTGAAAGAGAAACTGCTGAAGTATTGGTTGCAAAGTTTAACACGAATGTTGTAGATAATAGTTCATTAAATCCTGCATCTAAGGATTATTTAACTACTCATGAAAACGCCTATTGGTATGGATTAATCACAGGAGTATATTTAATTGTTTATCCAATAGAATATACTGGTAATTTAGACAGTGATATTGTCGATTATATGGTTTTATACGTTGAAAAAAATAGCGAATATGAATCAACTACTAATGAATATTTAGAATATTTAATTAAAGCTAATAATCAAGATATAACAACTGAAGAAGTAAATGCTTTAATAGCAGAAGCTAAAAATTCAGCATCAACTGGAAAAACCGTTAATAATGGTAAAGGAATTGATATTGGTTATATTGATAATGATGACAATTATCAATATCAAGTTATTAGATTATATGAGTAAGAAGTTAGAAGAATATAGCTAATGAAAATAAAAAAGATAAAATAGTAGTTTGCTTGTTTTGAAACAAATAATAAAAGAAATTTGATTTAGAGTAATATTTTAATTAATATTATCTTATTTGATTATCTAAAAAGATAATCTTTTTTACTTACAAAAGTGTAATTTTTATTATCTATTATTATTGATATAATTAGTAATGAAGGAGGAATTTATATGGAAATATTAAAGCTAGAAAATGTAAAAAAATATTATGGATCTGAAAAAAATATAACTAAAGCAGTCAACGATTTATCTTTAAAAATAGAAGAAGGTGAGTTTGTTGCGATAATGGGAGCTTCAGGTTCTGGAAAAACAACTCTTTTAAATTGTATTTCCACAATAGATGAAGTAACAGCAGGACATATTTATATTGGTAATAAAGATATAACTGAATTAAAAGAAAACGAATTAGCAAAATTTAGAAGAGAAAATTTAGGATTTATTTTTCAAGATTTTAATTTGTTAAACACATTAACTATTTCAGAAAATATATCTCTTGCTCTTATTATTAATAAAGAAGACGTTAATGAAGTAGATAATAAAGTAAAAGATATTGCAAGTAAATTAGGTATATCAGATATATTAAATAAATATCCTTATGAAGTTTCTGGTGGCCAAAAGCAACGATGTGCTTGTGCTAGAGCCTTAATTAATAAACCAAAACTTATTTTAGCAGATGAACCAACCGGAGCATTAGATTCTAAAAGTAGTAGAATGCTTTTGGAAACAATGGATGAAATGAATGAAAAATTAAATGCAACTATTTTAATGGTTACTCATGATTCATTTAGTGCTAGTTTCTGTGGAAGAGTATTGTTCTTAAAAGATGGAAAGATATTTAATGAAATAGTAAAAGGAGAAAAAACAAGAAAAGAGTTCTTTAATGAGATATTAGATGTATTAACATTATTAGGTGGAGATGTAGGAAATGTTAAGTAAATTAGCTATTCGTAATGTTAAAAGAAGTCTAAAAGATTATATTATTTATATAACCACAGTTATCATGGCTTTTTCTTTAATTTTTGCATTTAACTTTGTATCTTTTTCTGAAGAAATAAATGAAATGTCAGAACTTATGGTAAATCTTAAATATGCAGTAATATTTGTAAGTATTATAATTGTATTTGTAATAGCATGGTTAATTAATTATACAATGCGATTTATGTTTGAAAAAAGAAGCAAAGAATTTGGAACTTATATGATTCTTGGAATAGAGAAAAAACAAATTAATCATTTATTTTTACTAGAAAATATAATTTTAGGACTTATTGCTTTTATTATTTCATTCTTTATTGGTATTTTACTTGGAAATGTTTTTTCAGCAATAGTCATGAATTTATTTGAAATGCCATACAAAATATCATTAAAAATAACATTATTACCAGTATTACTTTCTGCTTTATATTTTATATTAATCTACGCATTTACTTTATTTAGAAGTAGTAGAAGAATGAAAAAAATGAAAATACATGATTTACTTTATTTAGAAAAAAAGAATGAAGAGAAAATATGGAAAAAGAAAAAATTTAGAAACATATTATTTATAATTTTTGTTATTATGGGTGTTGTAGGATTATGGCTATGTGATTATTTCTTTAAAATTATGCAACCAAATACCATGATACATTTACTTATTTCTATTATCTTATTAATAATAAGTATTTATGGAATTACTTTTACACTTGGAGATTTTATTTTAAATTTTATTAAAAAAAGAAAAAAGATAAAATATAGTAAAGACAATTTGTTTGTAGTAAAAAACTTTGAAGCAAAATCAAAAACAATTGGAATGTCACTTGGTACATTATCTTTATTGATTACATTAAATTTAATTTGTATGAATCTATCTTTTGTAATGAAAGACGCTTTCGAAAATAATATAGATCAACAAGCACCATATGATATTCTAGTAGAAGGAATATATAGCGATGTAGAAGAAAGTTGGACAGGTAAAGAAGATAATAGAGAAAAAGCTTGGCAATATATTAATTACATTCATCAAAATTATGAAATCGAAGATGAGTTGCATTATCAAATTTTAACGAATCAATCTCATCAAGTATCAAAGCATATTAAGGATATTGGTAGTAATGGCTTATATGATTATGATACTTATTTAAAAGTTTCTGATTACAACAAGTTATTAGAAATGCTTGGTGTAGAACCAATAGACTTAAAAAATAATGAATATTTTGTTACTGGAGATAAAACTGTTGAAGAAGGATTAAAAGCAATAAAAGAAGCCAATGAGAACATTACTATTAATGACAAAGTATTATCTTTGAAGGATACAACTATTAAGAATTTTAGATTAGGTTGGTCAACTGGTAATAGCTTTATCATTGTAGTACCAGATGATGTAATTGAAAATATGCAAATAGTTACAGAACTTTATGTCTTTAATACTAAAAATGAAACAACAGAAGAAGACTATGCAAAATTAGAAAAAATAGGTTTTTATGAAATAGAAGATAGTGGCTATATTACTCAATATTTTCCATTAACAATTAGAGGTTATATGGAAGCAGCTAATAAATCAGCAATGACAATATTCTCATTTTCACTTCTTTATATTAGTTTTATATTCATAACAGTAGTTGGAACAATATTATCTATTCAAACATTAAGTGATTCTAATAAAAATAAATATCAACATAAATTATTGGAAAAATTAGGAGTAGAAAAAAAAGACATTCATAAAACAATTAGAAAACAGATAACCGCTAATTTCCTATTTCCAGTAATTTATCCAATTATCATTGCAGTAGTAACATCATTTTCAATTAATAGAATATTTTATGCTGTAACAAGTGCCTCTATGAATTACTTAGTAACAATATTTATAACAATAGGAATCTTTTTAGTTATTTATGGAATATATTATATTGCTACATGTATGACATTCAAAAACAACATTGATGAAGAAAGCTCTAGGTAATGAGCTTTTTTCTTCTATAAAAATAAGGTATAATATTAAGTAAATTATTAAATTATGAAAGGAGCTAGCAATGATAATTTTAATTGTTGAAGATGATGCTAGAATAAGAAATGAATTAAAAAAGCTTTTACAAAAAGAAAATTATAAAATAGAATTAATAAAAGATTTTACTAAAGATATTACATCTGAAATAAAAAGTATATCAAAGTCATTAATCATTTTAGACATAAATTTACCTAATCAAAACGGCTTTGATATATGCAAAAAAATAAGGGAGCAAGAAAATGTACCTATTATTTTTGTAACTAGTCTAACTAGTGAAGAAGATGAATTAAAAAGCATTTTATCTGGGGGAAATGATTTTATTACAAAACCATATAACACAAGCATATTATTAGAAAAAATTAAAAGAGCTCTCAAAGAACATGACCCTATTCAATATAAGGAATTAAAAGTAAAAGATGTTACACTTGACTTACACTTATCTATTGTAAAACATAATGATAAAGAAGTAGAACTAACGAGAAATGAATTTCATATATTATATTACTTTTTTCTAAACCCGGATAAAATTATTTCCAAAGAAGAATTACTTGATTACTTATGGAATGAAAAATATTATTTAGATGACAATATTTTAAATGTAAATTTAAATAGATTAAGAAAAAAATTGGAAGAAATTGATATACCTGATTTTATAAAAAATGTTAGGGGAAAGGGATATCAAATATGATGAAATATATTGAAAATAAAATATGGTTAATTTTGTTTTACTTTACTTTTATTTTTTTACAATTAGTTTTTAGCTTTTTACTAGATTTTGATATATCTGTTATGCTACCTTTGTTTATTTTTAGTTTACTTTTATTAATTATTTATTTGTTTATTGATTACAAAAAAATAAAAAAACAAAATAAAAAAATACAGGAATTAGTAGATAACTTAGAAGAAAAAAAATTTGCATCTGAAGTAATAAAAAAACCTAAAAAATTAGAAAGTCTTGGTTATTATTATGCTTTAAAAAAAGCCTCAAAATCAATGAATGATGAAATAACAAAATTGAATCATAAAAATCAAGATTATAAAGAATATATAGAAAGTTTTGTTCATGAAGTAAAAACTCCTATATCAGCATTACTTTTATATTGTGATAATAATAAGGATACAGAATTAAAAGAAGAAGTTAAAAAAATTGATAATTTAGTAGAACAAGTTCTGTATTATGCTAGAACTGAAAATACGGAAAAGGATTATTTTATTAAGTTTATTGTATTATCAGATATAATTCATCAAATATTGATGCAAAATAAAGATTATTTTTTAAAGCACAAAATATCTATTGAAACCAAAAATTTAGATAAAAAAATAGCAACGGATGAAAAATGGATTATTTTTGTTATTAATCAAATAATTAATAATTCAGTAAAATATATGAATAAAGAAAAGAAGATAATTAGTTTTGAAGCTAAAGAAGAAACAAACAAAGTAATATTATCTATTAAAGACAATGGGTGTGGAATTAAAAATAGTGATTTGACACGAGTATTTGAAAAGGGATTTACTGGCAGCGATAGGAAAAAAAGTAGATCGACAGGAATTGGATTATATCTATCTAAAAAGATTTGCAATAAACTTGGATTAGAAATAAATATATATTCAAAATACAAAGAATGGACTAGGGTCGACATTATTTATCCCAAAAGTAATTTTAATAAAATGGATTAATGCTACTATTTAGTAGCTTTTTTCTTTTCCAAACTATATAGTATTGACAAACAGTTACAAAGTGTTATAATTGAAATATAACAGATGAAACAGTGAGGTGAAAAAATGAATATTATTATAACCAATAGTAGTGGACTTCCTATATTTGAGCAAATAGAAAACGCTATAAAAGAAGCAATTTTCTCCAATGAACTGAAAGAAGGAGAGATACTCCCATCTGTTCGAAGTTTAGCAAATGATCTAAAAATTAGTTTTCTAACAGTAAAAAGAGCCTATGATGAATTAGAAAAAGCAGGTTTTATCAAAACAGTGCAGGGGAAGGGTAGCTATGTAGCCCCTAAAAATTTAAGCTTAATTAAAGAAGAAAAATTAAAAGAAATTCAAGATTATATTGAGAAAATTTTTGAAATATCTAAAGTATCAAATATTTCAGATGATGAAATATTAACACTATTTAAAATGATATTTAAGGAGGAAATATAAATGAATAATATAGAAATAAAAAACATTTCTAAAAAATATGATGGTTTTTTGTTAGATAAAATAAGTTTTAATGTTCCAGAAGGATCAATTGTTGGCTTAATTGGAGAAAATGGAGCAGGTAAAACAACTACAATTAAAGCAATATTAAATATTATAAATTCAAACGGAACTGTTAAAATATTTGGAAAAGATGTAAAACAAAATGAAAAAGAAATTAAACAAGAAATAGGAGTAGTACTAGATGATAGCTTTTTATCAGCATACTTAACACCCAAACATATAAACTCAGTTATGAAAGATTTTTATAAAAATTGGAATGAAGATAAATATAATAAATTATTAAAACAATTTGATTTACCAGGAAATAAACTTGTAAAAGATTTTTCAAGTGGCATGAAAATGAAATTAAAAATTGCAACAGCGATTTCTCATAATCCAAAGCTATTAATATTAGATGAACCAACTAGTGGTTTAGACCCAGTAGTAAGAAATGAAATTCTTGATATATTTAGAAAATATATAGAAGAAGACGAAACAAGATCCATCTTATTATCTACTCATATTACTACTGATTTAGAGCATATTTCTGATTATATAATTTTTATCGATAATGGAAAAATAATCTTAAATGGTCAAACTAATGAACTTTTAGAAAACTATGGTATTATAAAATGCAACAAAGAAGATTTTTCAAAGATTTTGAAAGAAGACTATATTAGTTATAAAAAAGGAAAATATCAATATGAAATTCTCACAACTAATAAAGAAAAAATAAAAAAGAAATATAATATCTTGTCAATTGATAAACCTTCTATAGAAGACATAATGTTATTTTATATAAAAGGAGAAAGATAAATATGATAAAAGGATTATTAAAAAAAGATATATATAATCTATCCAGTTATAAAACATCTTTAATTATCATTGTATTATTTTGTGGCATTGCAATTATAGGAACTGATGCTATATATTGGGGTTCTATTATAATAGGAATTATTGTAGGAATGATTTCACTATCTACATTTAGTTATGATGAAATATCAAAATCTAATAAATATATATTAACTTTACCAGTTACTAGAAAAGAAATAGTTTTAGAAAAGTATATTTTAGCAATAGGAGCAACTATTTTAGGAGGACTACTTGGCTTTATATTAACATTATTAGTTGGTAATGTTATGAATTATTTAAGACCAGATAATCTAATAGACATAAATATTGAAACATTATTAACTACATCTATTGGGGGAATGTTTGGTATCTCTCTAATTCAATCAATTCAAATACCCAGTATATTTAAGTGGGGTGCAGAAAAAGGAAGAATACAAATGTTTATCATAATATTTTTCTTAATTATAATTGGGATAGGCATAGGATTTTTAATTCAACAGGCAGGACTTAGTATTGATATAGAAAAGTTAGAGCAAACATTAAAACAGTTTAATTTAGTAATATTAATAATATTAATGGCAATAATGTATTTTATATCCTACTTAATATCTTATAAAATCTATAAAAACAAAGAAGAATAAAAAATAAACAAACAAAGCTATTACATTTTTGTAATAGCCTTTTATATTTAAAACAATGATATATTAATCATTAAAAAATAATAGTTTTCTATTTTTATAAAATAATTCTCTTTACAAATTGTAATAATAATATTAATAAATAATTTTTATTTTATATAAAAATATAGTATAATTAGTATGGAGGTATAAATATGAATATTATTGATATTGTAATAATTTTTGGATTATTACTAGGAGGAGTCGCCGGGGCTAAGAATGGATTTTTTAAGCAAACAGTTGTCTTGGTAGGAACAATTTTATGTTTCATATTATCATGGTATTTTAAAGATTTTATTGCTAATTTTTTAAGTTATAATTTACCATTTTTTAATTTTGCTGGATCATTCGAAGGATTAACATCACTTAATATAGTACTATATCAATTAATAGCTTTTATGCTTTTAATGTGTTTATTCTCAGCAATACTTGCAGTATTAATAAAAATAACTGGAGTTTTTGAAAAAATTCTAAAATTTACGATTATTCTTGGTATCCCATCAAAAATTCTTGGCTTTATTGTCGGAGTAGCGGAAGCATATATAATATTATTTACTATTTTATTCTTTGTAAACCAACCAGCCTTTAATTTAGAAATAGTAAATGAATCCAAACTAGCAACCCCAATAGTAGAATCCTCACCAGTATTATCAAATGTAGTCGGAGACATGAACGATGCTATTAAAGGTATTTATTCTGTAAGCAAAAACTATCATGAAAATAGTGATAAAAATGCATTTAATAAAGAAGTTGTAGATCTATTATTAGAACATAACGTAATAGATAACGAATATTTAAATAAATTACGAGAAAAGGGTAAAATTAATTATTAAGGAGGAATAATATGATAAAACAATATGAAAAAGAAGATTTAACCGCACTAAAGGGACTATATTTAATAGATTTTTATGCTGATTGGTGTGGTCCATGTAAAATGTTAGCAAAAGTATTAGAACAATTAGAAGATATCAATATTATTAAAATAAATGTAGATGAAAACGAAGAATTGGCTAAAAAATATAAAGTAATGTCTATACCACATTTACTTATTGTAAAAGATGGAAAAATTGTAAAAGAAATGATAGGATTTAGAACTAAAGAAGATTTAGAAGAAGAAATAGATGAGTTTAAATAAACTCATCTTTTCAAAATTTTAAAATCCAAAATACTAAAAAAAACAGCCTAAAGCTGTTTTATAGTAGTATCCTTAGCAAAAAAATGAAAAATAGTATTAATTCTATAAAAAGAATTACAGCGTTAAATGTAATACAAAAAAACATAGTTATAAATGCTTGATAGAATATAATAAGTATCCAAAAACATAAAAATCCTAGATAAAATCGACTAGCTCGTCTTCTATTTCTACAAGCTGAACAATTGCAAAAGAAACTATGTTTCATATAACCACCTATAATAATATATGAAATTTAGCCATTTTTGTAACAATTATAAAAATATTAAGAAGTAAGGAACGTTTTAATTTACTTCTTTTTTTAAATATTGTATAATTAAATAGAAAAAGGTAGGGATAACATGAATCCAAAAAATAGAATAGATGAACTTATTGAATTATTAAATAAATATAATTATGAGTACTATATTTTAGATAAACCAAGTGTAAGTGATAGTGAATATGATAGATTAATGCAAGAACTTATAAGTCTAGAAGAAAAATATCCAGAATATAAAAGTCCTATTTCTCCCACAGAAAGAGTAGGATCTGTTGTTCTATCAAATTTTACTAAAGTTGCTCATGAAAAACCAATGTTATCATTAAGTAATGTTTTTAATGAAGATGAAATTATAAAATTTGATGAAAGAATAAGAAAAGAAGGCTATAATCCAGAATATGTATGTGAACTAAAAATAGATGGATTAGCCATTAGTTTAATATATAAAAATGGTATCTTAGAAAGAGGACTTACTAGAGGAGATGGTAAAGTAGGAGAAGACATAACTCACAATGTAAAAACCATTAAAGCAATTCCCTTAAAACTTACTAAAAATATTGATATTGAAGTACGTGGAGAAATATACATAGATAAAAAAGAATTTATTCGTGTAAATGAAGAAAGAAAAAAACAAGGATTAGAACTATTTCAAAATTGTCGTAACTTAGCAAGTGGTAGTGTAAGACAACTAGATTCAAGCATCGCCGCAGAAAGAAAACTAAATAATTTCATATATCATTTGCCTAATCCATTAGATTATGGATTATATACACATGAAGATGCTATGAAATATATGGAAAGTTTAGGCTTTAGAGTAAATTCAAAAAGAAGAATATGCAAAAACGCTAATGAAATTATATCCTTTATAAACGAAATAAGTGAAGAAAGAGAAAAATTAGCATATGACATTGATGGAATTGTAATAAAAGTAAATGACATAATGATCCAAGAAGCACTTGGATACACAGCAAGAAGTCCCAAATGGGCTACAGCTTATAAATTTCCCGCAACTAAAGTAACTACAAAATTAATAGATATCAAGTTTACTGTAGGAAGAACTGGAAAAATAACTCCTAACGCTATTTTAGAACCAGTTAAAGTCGCTGGATCCACAGTAAGAAAAGCAACACTTCATAATGAAGATTATGTACTATCCAAAGATATCAGAATTGGGGACATAGTAGTAATTCAAAAAGCCGGAGACGTTATACCAGAAGTAGTAAAAGTAGAATTAGATAGAAGAGAAGAAAAACTTCCTAAATTTCATATGATAGAAAAATGCCCAGTGTGTTCATCTAAACTTATTAGATTAGAAGGAGAAGCTAATCACTATTGTCCTAACCCTTTATGTAATGCAAGAAAAGTAGAAAAACTAATCCACTTTGCTAGTAGAAAAGCCATGAATATTGAAGGATTAGGAGAAAGAATAATTGAAGATTATTATAATTTTGGATATTTAACAGATATTCCAAGTATCTATAATCTTAAAAAATATAAAGATGAATTAATGAGCCTCGAAGGCTTTGGTGAAAAATCAATAAATAATTTATTAGATTCAATCGAAAAAAGTAAAAAAAACTCTCTTGAAAAACTATTATTTGGCCTTGGAATAAGACATTTTGGAGAAAAAAGTGCACTCATTCTAGCTCAAAGATATACAAATATTGATAACATCAAAAATACTAGTATTGAAGAATTAACATCAATAAATGATATAGGAGAAATAATGGCTAAAAGTATCGTAGAATATTTTTCAAATCCTGAAAACCTAAATATGATTGATCACTTAAAAATGTATGGAGTAAACATGACTTATTTAGGAAAAAAACAAATCGAAGATGAAAATTTCAAAAATAAAAAATTTGTAATAACAGGAACAATAAATGCCATGTCAAGAGATAAAATAAAAGAAGAAATAGGAATTCGTGGAGGAAATGCAGTAGATTCAGTATCAAAAAACACTGATGTAGTAGTAGTAGGACAAGAACCTGGAAGTAAATATGAAAAAGCAGTAAAATTAGGCATTGAAATATGGGATGAAGATAAATTATTAAAAATGTTAGGAGGTACTCATGAATAACAAAGGACTAACTTTAGTAGAACTTTTATTAGTAATTGTAATTATTGGAATAATCGGAGCAATTACAATACCAAACATCATGGAAGCTTATAGTGAAAGTAGAAGACAAGGTGGCGAAACAGTCGAAGACATTCTAATTGAAAACTTACAAATGTATAACAAAGATTATGAAATCGACCTATGGGCCGAAGGAGAAACTGGAGATAAAATAGTAAGTATACAAGATTTGTATAGTATGAATCCTGATATTGATATGGGAGAATGCTTACTACAAAATAGTAATAGTTTAGTAATAACAAAAGATTCAAGTGGCAATTATACTTATAAAGCAAGCATAATTTGTAGTAGAAACTTTGACAGTAAAACTCACACAACAAAAATAGCAACAAGTTCTGAACTAAATAATGAGCAAATATATTATAAAACCGCCTAACAAAAAGGAGCTTAAAGAGCTCCTATTAATTTGGCATGTAAAACAAGTCTATGATGTTCATCTATATAACAAGTAGACAAAGTTAAAATTTTATCATTACTAGTAATTTCAACCTCAAAATCTTTAACACTTCTTTTCACTTCACGATCTAAATATTTTTGATACTGATCTTTATTCTCAAAATTTATATATAAATAATCATTAGTCTCTTCAATTGTATAAACACTAAATACTTGAAAAGTTAATCTCTCTTTTAAAGTATCAAAAGTAATAATATGCATATTAGAATTATTAAGCCAATCTGGATTTAAAACATTTTTTAAATTACTAAATATAGTAGTTCCTCTATAAGTATGACCATACATAATAGTATTAGAACTTAACTCAGGAAAAGTATTTTGATAATCTGCAAAAGCCCATCCCATAGAACTACTTTCTTTATCAAAATTATGACTTAAATAATAATCATTATCTCCAGATTGAACAATAGGCATATCAATCTCAGTACCAGGAACATATAACCATCCAATAGTATCACTATTTTCTTTTAAAAGTAAAGAAAAATCTCTATAAGTATTAGTTTTATTCTCTTCATCATTTTCTTCATCTTCTTTTTCAAGAACTATTCTTTTTAATTCTGAAACTTGCTTTTGACTATTAAGTAATAATTCTTCTTGACGAAGTTCAGTATCTCTTACATCCTCTTGCTGATCCATAATATATTTAATACCATAACCACCACTAACTAAAAGAAGAATAGCTAAAATATTAATAGAAAAAGATAGTTTTTTATTAACCTTTTTTGGAGGAGTAATTTCATTTTCTTTATTAATATCATCAATATAGTCAAACAAATCATTAAAACTATTTCTAATAATAACAACCTCCAATTCTAGGATAAGTATATAATAAAAAGAAGTAAAAGTAAATTAATATATATTTTTTTACACAATTACCATGTAAACATATAAAATAAACTAGTTTTTTTAATAAAAAAGATATAAAATATAAATAGAATAAGGAGGATATTCATTATGGAAAACATCTTAAAAAAAGATATTGAAAACATAAAAGATAATTACATGTCATTTCTAAAAAACAAAGATGAACAATCCTCATTCTATATAGATCAAATGTTAGAACTATTTTATAGTGAACTATCTAGTTTAGTATCTAATAAAGTAGTACTATTAAATTTAATTAATACTATCTATCGAAAAAACATTATAATTATATTTAATAATATGAATAGTTACACAAAAGAAGTAGCACAAAAATCTTGTCATTTCTTTAATGAATATATAAATATAAGTTCTTCTAATATTTATTCTGATTTAGAAAATCTTGATAATCTATATATAAAATTTAAAGAAGAACTAATAAATAATTTAAATATAAATGAAAAAATAATTACCCTAGTATCTACTAATACTGATATATTCATTGGACAATTATATACCAAACTTTTATTTTCTAATAGTGCTAAAATAGATGAAATAGTATATAAATATAAAAATATTTTTACTAATGAATTAATAAATAATGTTGAGACAAAAAAAGATTATTTATTATCTTTATACAGAAGTTTTATAGATGGATTATTAAAAGACTTTTATGATACAAAAGATGAAATAAAACAAAAAAATTACAAACTTATAATAAATACATCACATAATTTATTAAAAGAAAAAGAAAATATTAATATAAATAAATATATTGATTTAAATACTAAACTTATAAATGATACAATTACTCTTATGGAAAATGATTTAAAATTATTTGGAATAAATAAATTTGATGATAATATATTAAGAGATTATTTACAAAGCTTTAATAATACCCTATATATAAAAATAAAAGATGTATTTGATGAAATGAATTTAATATTAGTATTAGATAATAAAGAATTAGAAGACAAAGTAAAAAAATTTAATGAATTAATTACTCATATCTTTGAAATAAATCTAAGCTTTGATAAAAAATTTTTAGAATATAAAAAATCTCTTAATATAACTTCTAAAAATAATAACCAAATAATAGAAATTATAAATAGTAAACATAGAGCAATAACTGATGGATTAAAAGCTAATTTATTTAATATATTTAGAGAAAATGTAAAAATATATAATGATATAGTATATAAAACACTATTATTAAAAAGTAAAGTAAATGAGTATAATAATATACTAGATATAAGCAAAATAAAAGATTTACTTTTAAAATAAATCTTTAATAGTATGGGTAATAAGGATATGGTCCTGGATATGGTCCATATATTGGACGCGGTCTAGTAGCACCAAATATTAATGGAGAGGATACAAAACCTAGAGCAAATGGAAGTAAAAATCCTCCTCCAAAAGGTCTATTTCCTCCGTCCATCGGAGGTCTAGGTGGACGAGGAGCTTGTCTGGGCATTTGACCTCTTGTATTTACTGTATTATACATATTTGGATTATAATATGGCATAATATTATTATAGTACATAATAAAACTCCTTTCTGATATATAATATGCTAATAACTAAGTTGAGGTGAGAATATGGAAGATAGAATTAAAACATTAGCTAATACAATAGTTAATCATTCAATCAAAGTAGAAAAAAATGAAAAAGTAGAAATATTATGTGAAACATTTGAACCACTTCCTTTAGTAAAAGAATTAATAAAGGAAATAATTAAAAAAGAAGCCCATGTAAATGTAAAATTTGTAGAACCAAGTATTGAAGCATTAATAAAAAAAGATATTAAAAAAGAAGGAATACAATTATTAAAAGATTTAGAAGAATTTGAAGTAGAAAAATTTGATAGTTTTATTAGAATCTATTGTAATCAAGGAGATTATATCAGTAGTATAATTCCAAATGAAAAAACTATTAAAATAGGAGAGGCTCTAAAAGATGCTAGATACAAAAGAGTAAATGAAAGAAAATGGGTCCTATTAAATTATCCATCAAAAATAGATAGTAATAAAGCCAAAATGAATATCGATGAATTTACTAATTTTTCACTTGATGCTATGTGCTGCAACTATCAAAAAATGAATGAAGAATTAAAACCATTAAAAGACTTAATGGATAAAACAGATAAAGTAAGACTAACTGGAAAAGGAACAGATATCACTTTTTCTATAAAAGATATCCCGGCAATTATTTGTAGTGGTGAATGCAATATACCAGATGGAGAAGTCTATACTGCACCAGTAAAAGAAAGCGTAAATGGCATAATAAAATATAATACCCCAAGCCCTTATAGAGGTAATATCTTTCACAATGTAACATTAGAATTTAAAGATGGAAAAATAGTAAAAGCAACTTGTGATGAAGACAAAGAAGAGCTAAATAAAATATTTGATACAGATGAAGGAGCAAGATATGTTGGAGAATTTTCTATTGGAGTAAACCCAGTAATTAGATATCCTATGGGAGATATATTATTTGATGAAAAAATTATTGGAAGTATTCATTTTACTCCAGGAGAATGCTATAAAGATGCTTATAATGGCAATAGAAGTGCTATTCATTGGGATATGGTCTTAATTCAAAGAGAAGACTTTGGAGGAGGAAATATCTATTTTGATGATAAATTAATAAGAGAAAACGGAATATTTGTAGTAGAAGAATTAAAGCATTTAAATAAGTAGAGAGTAATCTCTATTTTTTTGTATATACTAATACTGGTGATAATATGGAATATTTTACTATTATTTTTAGAACATTCTTCTTTTATTTTTTTATAGTATTTGTATACAGAGTAATGGGAAAAAGAGAAGTAGGACAATTAGGAATTATCGATTTAATAGTATCAGTATTAATAGCAGAACTAGTAGCAATTAGCCTAGATAATACAAAAGATAGTATCTTTATAGCAATTATTCCAATAGTATTACTTGTATTATGCCAAATAGTCATGGCATTTTTATCACTAAATAAAAAAAGTGTAAGAGAAATGTTTGATGGAAAACCCTCTGTAATTATCAATAATGGTAAAATTATGATAAAAGAAATGTTAAAACAAAGATATAATTTAGATGATCTATTAACTCAGTTAAGAGAAGAAAATTATAAAAGTATAAGTGAAGTAGACTATGCAATACTAGAAACAAGTGGAAAATTATCAGTATTTAAAAAAGAAAAAGTAAAAGAAAAAACATTCCCCTTACCAGTAATAGTCGAAGGAAAAGTAGAATACGACACATTAAAATTATTAGATAAAGATATTAACTGGTTATTAGATAATATAAATACAGATATAAGTAATATATTCTATGGATTTTATAAAGATAATAGTATATATATAATAAAAAATAGTGAATTAGAAAAAGATGATTAATATTTTTGTTTACAATCAAAAAGTCGTATAAAAGAGAAAAGAAAAAATTCTTGATTTTTCGCCTAGGGGGGGGGGTATAATTACTATAGTAATATAGTGTAGGTGATAATGTGGAAGAAAAAACCAAAAAAAGTAAAAAGAAAATAATAATAACTACAAGTATAACAATACTATTATTAGTATTAATAGTAGGAATAACATATGCAGTATGGAACTATAATTTTATAGGAAATAGTAATGTAATA
>CALVPC010000009.1 GCA_944350405.1 uncultured Bacilli bacterium | reverse complement strand
TATTTAACGGATGTTGAAATGACTATTATAGATCTTTATTTTGGATTTAATGGTAAGCCTGTTAATGTTCTTCCAAAAATTTGTAAAACTATAGGTGTTTCAGTTGGTGATATTAATATTGCTATTAAGAAATATTATTTATTACAAAAGAAATATGGAAAATATAAAATTAAAAATAAAAAGTATGGTGATAAGCAACAAAATCAGGATAAGAAATTTAAGATTAGAAAAATTAAGTAAAATAATGTTATTATTTTGCTTTTTTTAATAAAAAAGTATTAAAAAATGCTTGCTTTTAATATAATATTGTGATAATATTGTGATGTTATGACTGCGATGATGTGCAAGGTTGCTGACACGCCAGGTTGAGTTGTTATGATATATTTGGTGTTTTCAGGTTTTTGTGCGGAGCAAGTCTATACTAGATATAGGCGAAGGGAGGAAAACTGATGTCAAATACTATTGTTCGTGTTAAGTTAAAATCATACGATCATAGAATTCTTGATAATGCTGCGGCTAAAATTGTTGAAACAGTTAAAAGATCAGGTGGAGAAGTTAGTGGACCTGTACCACTTCCTACTGAAGTTGAAAAGATAACAATTTTAAGAGCTGTTCACAAAGATAAGGATTCTCGTGAACAATATGAAATGCGTACACACAAAAGATTAATTGATATTAAGAATCCTACAAAAGAGGTTATGGATGTTTTACAACGTCTAGATATACCTAGTGGTGTAGATATCTTAATCAAACAAAAATAATGAAGAAGGAGAAAGAAAAAATGAAAGGAATCTTAGGTAGAAAAGTTGGTATGACTCAAGTTTTTAATACTAATGGTAAGTTAGTACCTGTTACCGTAGTTGAAGTTTTATCTAATGTTGTTACTCAAGTTAAAACATTAGAAAATGATGGATATGAAGCTGTTCAACTTGGGTTTGATACAGTAAGGGAAAAAGTTAGTAATAAAGCAAAAATTGGTCATGCTAAAAAAGCAAATACTGCTCCTAAGCGCTTCTTAAGAGAAATTAAAGGAGTAGATGTTAGTAGTTATACTTTAGGACAAGAAGTTAGCGCTGACATATTCGAAGCTGGTGAAATTGTTGATGTCACTGGAATTAGCAAAGGAAAGGGTTACCAAGGTGTAATCAAAAAGAATAATCAACATCGTGGACCTATGGCTCACGGATCAAAATATCATAGGGGTGTAGGATCTCTTGGTACTATGAGACCAATGAGAGTTTTACCTGGTAAAGCACTTCCAAGTCATATGGGTGCTGTTCAAGTTACTATTCAAAATCTTGAAATTATAAAAGTTGATACAGAAGATAATTGTATTTTAGTAAAAGGGAGTATTCCTGGACCTAAAAAGGGATTAGTTATCATTAAGAGTGCTGTAAAAACAGATAAAAAGAATGATGCGTTTGATTTAATTTCTTATGAACAAGAAAAACAAGAAGAAAAAATAGAAGAAAATACTGATATCAATGAAGAATCTACTGAAACTGAATCAGCAGAAACTACAGAGGCGTAAGGAGGCAATTTTATGAAGTTTGAACTTATGGATCTTAATGGTAAAAAAGTAAAAGATATCAATTTAGATAAAGAGATTTTTGGAATAGAACCTAATAATGTTGTTTTAAAGGATGCTATTGTTTTAGGACAAGCTGCTTTAAGACAAGGTACTCATAAAACTAAGACTAGAGCTGAAGTTTCTGGTGGAGGTAAGAAACCTTGGAGACAAAAAGGAACAGGAAATGCTCGTCAAGGTTCAATTAGAGCAGTTCAATGGACTGGTGGAGGAATTGCTTTTGGACCAGTTCCTAGAAGCTATAATAAAAAGCAAAATAGAAAAGAAAGAAAATTAGCACTTAAATCTGCTTATTCTTATAAAGCACAAAATAACAATATTATCGTAATTGAAGATATTAAATTTAATACTCCTAAAACTAAAGAAATGGTTAATTTACTTAATAATTTAGGTCTTACTAACGATAAAACACTTGTTATAGTTAAAGAATATAATGAAAATGTAATTCTTGCTTCTCGTAATTTAAAAAATATTATGATTGAAATAAGTAAAGAAGTTAGTGTTTTAGATATTGTTAGTGCAAAGAAAATTTTAGTAGAATTTAGTGCACTTGAAGATATAAAGGAGGTGCTTAAATAATGAATACTAAATATTTAGATATTATTAAGGCGCCAGTAGTTACTGAAAAATCTGCTTATATGGGACAAGATAATGTTTATTCATTTTATGTTGATCCAAAAGCAAATAAAACAGAAATTAAGCTTGCTATTGAAAAGATTTTTAATGTTAAAGTTCTTGAAATTAGAACTATTAACATTCATCCTAAAAAGAGAAGAGTAGGTCGTTATTATGGACTTACTAATCGTAAGAAAAAGGCAATTGTGAAACTTGCTCCAGGGCAAACAATTGAATTAGGTTAAGGAGGTAACAAAAGTGGCTATTAAGAATTATAAACCTACCACTAATGGTAGACGTGGTATGAGTACACTTCAAAATGATGAAATTACAACTAATAAACCTGAGAAAAGTTTGCTTGCTAAAAGAAGTAAGAAAGCTGGAAGAAATAATCAAGGTAAAATTACTGTAAGACATCAAGGTGGAGGAGAAAAAAGAAAGTATCGTATTATTGATTTTAAAAGAAATAAATTTGATATTTATGGAACAGTTGCTACTATAGAATATGATCCTAATAGAAGTGCTAATATAGCTTTAATAAATTATGATGATGGTGAAAAAAGATATATTTTAGCTCCTAAGGGATTAAAAGTAGGAATGAAAGTTGTTTCAGGTGAAAATGTTGATATTAAGGTTGGTAATAGTTTACCACTTAAAAATATTCCTGAAGGAACTATGATTCATAATATTGAACTTAAGCCAGGAAAAGGTGCTGAACTTGTAAGAAGTGCTGGAGCTTCTGCTCAAATTCTTGGTAAAGAAGATAAATATGTTCTTGTTAGACTTGCTTCAGGTGAAGTTAGAAAAGTTCTTGGAACTTGTTTAGCTACAATTGGAGAAGTTGGTAATGAAGATTATTCATTAGTTAAATTAGGAAAAGCCGGTAGAAAAAGACATATGGGTATTAGACCAACAGTTCGTGGTTCTGTTATGAACCCTAATGATCACCCTCATGGTGGTGGAGAAGGACGTGCTCCTGTTGGCCGCTCTGGTCCTATGACTCCTTGGGGTAAACCAGCTCTTGGTTATAAAACTAGAAAGAAAAAAGCGTCTGATAAACTTATCGTACGTAGAAGAAATAAATAATAGGAAAGGATTGATATTATGGCAAGAAGTATAAAAAAAGGGCCTTATGTATTTGATAGATTATTAAAAAAGGTTCAAAATTTAAATGAAACTGGTAAAAAAGAAGTAATAAAAACTTGGTCACGCCGCTCTACAATTTTTCCTGAATTTATTGGGCATACTTTTGCAGTACATAATGGTAATAAATTTATTCCAGTTTATGTTACTGAAGATATGGTAGGTCATAAATTAGGTGAGTTTGCTCTTACACGTACATTTGGTGGACACGGCGCTGATAAAAAGAAAAAATAACAGGAGGAGGACTAAAGAGAAATGGATGTAAAAGCTATTGCTAAAGATGTTAGGATAAGCCCTATTAAATTACGTTTAATCGTGGATTTAATTCGTGGTAAAGATGTTCAAGAGGCTTTAAATATTTTAACTAATTATAATAGTAAACCAGCAAGAATAGTAAAGAAGGTTGTTGATTCTGCTGTTAGTAATGCTGTTAATAATAACAATTTAGATAAAGATAAATTGTATATTAAGAGAGCTGTAGTAGATCAAGCATCAACACTTAAAAGAAGGGTACCTGGTTCTAGTGGATCTGTTGATAAATTTTATCATCGTAGATCACATGTAACTATAGAGGTATCAGAAAGGTAATTTAGGAGGTATTTATGGGACAAAAAGTTAGTCCAACTGGACTTAGAATTGGAGTTAATAAAGATTGGGAATCTAAATGGGTAGCTCCTAAAAAAGATTTTGCTAAGTATTTAAATAATGATATTAAAATTCGTGAATATTTAGAAAAAATATTAAAAGATGCTGGTGTTTCTAAAATAGAAATTGAAAGAAATAGTAAGAAATGTGAAGTTATTATTCATACTTCTAAACCAGGTGTTATTATTGGACGTGGTGGAGAAGAAATAAAAGTTTTAAAAGATAAGTTATCTAAACTTGTAGATGAAAATGTGCAAGTTTCTATTATGGATGTTAAAAATATTGACCTTAACGCAACATTAGTCGCTCAATCAATTGCAAAACAAATTGAATCTAGAGCACCATTTAGAGCTGCTCAAAAGAAAGCAATTAGAGCTGCTATGAAAGCTGGGGCTAAAGGAATTAAAACTTTGGTTTCTGGAAGACTTAATGGGGCTGAAATGGCTAGAAGTGAAGGTTATTCTGAAGGAAATGTTCCTTTACATACAATTCGTGCTGATATAGATTATGGGTTTGCAGAAGCACTTACTACTTATGGCAAACTTGGAGTAAAAGTATGGATTAATAAAGGAGAAATTTTACCTTCTAAAAAGAGTGAAGAAGGAGGTAATTAATTATGTTAATACCATCTAGAACTAAATATAGAAGAGTACATAGATTAAAATACGAAGGTAGAGCTAAAGGTAATAGAGAACTTCATTTTGGAGAATATGGACTTATGGCTCGTGAAGGAGCTTGGATTACTAATAATCAAATTGAAGCAGCTCGTATTGCTATGACTCGTTATATGAAGCGTGGTGGAAAAGTATTTATTAATATTTTCCCACATATGCCAAAAACTGCAAAACCTCTAGAAGTTCGTATGGGATCTGGTAAAGGTGCTGTTGATAAATGGGTTGCAGTTGTTAAAGAAGGAAAAATTATGTTTGAAATTTCTGGTGTGCCAGAAGAAGTTGCTAGAGAAGCTCTTAGATTAGCTTCACACAAATTACCAATTAAAACTAAATTTGTTAAAAGAGAAGATATGGGTGGTGAAAACGCATGAAATTAGAAGAATTAAGAAAACTATCCACAGAAGAATTAAATAACAAAATAAAAGAAAATAAAGAAGAATTATTTAATTTGCGTTTCCAACAAGCAACAGGTAATTTGGAAAAACCTGTTAGACTTAGAGAACTTAGAAAACAAGTTGCTAAGATGAAAACAATAATTCGTGAACGCGAACTTGAGAAGGTGGAGGAGTAATATGAAAGATACTGTTAAGAAAGAACTTGTAGGAAGAGTTGTTAGTGATAAAAATGATAAAACTATTACTGTACTTGTAGAAACTTATAAAAAACATCCAAAGTATGGTAAGAGAGTTAAATATAGTAAAAAATATACTGCTCATGATGAAACTAATAAAGCTAAAGTAGGAGATAGAGTTAGAATAATTGAAACTCGTCCTCTTTCTAAAACTAAAAGATTTTATTTAGCTGAAATAGTTGAAGAAAGTGTAATACTATAAGGAGGTATTAGTTATGGTTCAACAAGAAACACGTTTAAAAGTTGCTGACAATTCTGGTGCTCGTGAATTACTTGTTATTAGAGTGCTTGGAGGAAGTAAAGTTAAATTTGGTAATATTGGTGATGTTGTGGTAGGTACTGTTAAGAAAGCTACTCCTAATGGTACTGTAAAAAAAGGTAAGGTAGTAAAAGCAGTTGTTGTTAGAACTGCTCGTGGTGTTCGTCGTGAAGACGGTTCTTATATTAAATTTGATGATAATGCATGTGTAATAATTAAGGATGATAAGAGTCCTGTTGGAACACGTGTGTTTGGACCAGTTGCTAGAGAAATTCGTGACAAGGGATATATGAAAATAGTATCACTTGCTAAGGAAGTATTATAGGAGGCATATTTATGAAACTTAAAGTTGGAGATAAAGTAAGAGTAATGGTTGGTAAGGATAAAGGTAAAGAAGGAAAAATTACTCATACTTTTAAAAATGAAAATAAGGTAATAGTTGAAGGTATTAATTTGGTTAAAAAACATGTTAAACCTGATAACTCTAATAAGACTGGTGGAATAATAGAAACTGAAGCTAAAATTGATGCTTCTAATGTTATGATTTTAGATAAGAAGACAAATAAACCAACAAGAATTTATCATGATGTAGATAAAAAAACAAATAAAAAAGTTAGAGTGGGAAAATCTCACGAAAAACTTGATTAGTTGGAAGGAGGGTAATTTATGAACCGCCTAAAAGAAAGATATGTTAAGGAAATAGTTCCTAGTTTAAAAGAAAAGTTCGGGTATAAATCAGTTATGCAAGTTCCTAAACTTGAAAAGATAGTTATTAATATTGGTGCTGGGGATGCTTCTCATAACTCTAAAGTTTTAGAAGCATGTATGAATGATCTAGAAGTTATTACTGGACAAAGACCTGTAGTTACTAAAGCTCGTAAGTCAATAGCTGGTTTTAAACTTCGTGAAGGTCAAAATGTTGGATGTAAAGTTACTTTAAGAGGAGAAGCTATGTATAATTTCTTAGATAAGCTTATATCTATATCTCTTCCTAGAGTTAGAGATTTTAGAGGTCTTTCTCCAAAAGCATTTGATGGAAGAGGAAATTATACAATTGGTATTAAAGAACAACTTATTTTCCCAGAAATTGAATTTGATAATGTTGTTAAAGTAAGAGGTATGGATATAGTACTTGTTACTACTGCTAAATCTAATGAAGAAGCTTTAGAACTTTTAAAAGAACTTGGAATTCCTTTTAGGAAATAGAGGAGGCATAAGATGGCTAAAAAAAGTATGATAGCGAAAGCTAATAAAAAGCAAAAATTTGGTGTACGTGAATATACTCGTTGTAATAGATGTGGTAGACCTCACAGTGTACTTAAGAAATATGGAATTTGTAGAATTTGTTTTAGAGAACTTGCAAGTAAAGGACAAATTCCTGGAGTAAAAAAATCAAGTTGGTAGGCAAAGAAGGAGGAATTTATTATGGTAGTAACTGACCCAATTGCAGATATGCTTACTAGAATTCGTAATGCTAATGCTAATAGAAATAAAGAAGTATCAATGCCTGTATCGAAAGTTAAAACTGAAATTGCTAAGATATTAAAAAACGAAGGTTTTATTGAAGACTATAAAATTGTAAAAGATAGTGTTCAAGGAACATTAGTTTTGACTTTAAAATATGTAAATAAAAAAGAAAGGGTAATTACTGGACTTAAACGTATTTCTAAACCAGGACTTAGAGTTTATGCTAAAGCTGATGAAGTACCAAGAGTACTTAATGGATTTGGTATAGCAATTATTTCAACTTCTCGTGGTATTATGACAGATAAAGAAGCTAGAAAAGAAAGTCTTGGCGGAGAAGTTATGGCTTATGTTTGGTAAAAGGTGAAGATATGAGTCGTATAGGTAATAGAGTTTTAACAATTCCAGAGGGTGTTGTAGTTTCAGTTAATGATATGGTTGTTACTGTTAAAGGTCCTAAAGGTGAACTTAATTTAACTCTTGATAAGAGAATTAATGTTTCAGTACAAGATGGTAATGTTGTAGTTACTAGAGTGAATGAAACAATTCCTGCTAGAAAAATGCATGGTACTACTAATGCTATTATTAAAAATATGATTACTGGAGTTTCTGAAGGATTTTCTAAGTCATTAGAAATTATTGGTGTAGGTTATAGATTTAATATGAGTGGTACTAAGCTTGTAATTCATTCAGGAAAATCTCATGTAGATGAAATTGCTGTTCCAGAAGGAATTAAATTAGAACTTAAAGGTAATAATCAAGTTACTGTTTCTGGTATAGATAAAGAAAAAGTAGGAGAATTTGCGGCTAATATTCGTAAGGTAAGAAAACCTGAACCTTATAAGGGTAAAGGAATACGTTATGTAGGCGAATATGTAAGACGTAAGGAAGGTAAAAAGGCTAAGTAGGTAGGAGGTTAATTATGATAAAGAAAGAATCACGTAATGAAATGAGAAAAATTAGACATGCAAGAATTAGAAAGCAAATCATAGGGACTAAAGATATACCTAGACTTAATGTTTATCGTTCTAATAAAAATATTTATGCACAACTTATAGACGATGAAACAGGAGTTACTTTAGCTAGTGCATCTTCTATGAAATTAAAAGGAAACAATATTGAAATTGCTGCTCGTGTTGGAAAGATGATAGCAGATGAGGCTAAGAGTAAAAAAATTAGCAAAGTAGTATTTGACCGTGGTGGTTATTTATATCATGGTCGTGTTAAAGCACTTGCTGATGCAGCAAGAGAAAATGGCTTAGAATTCTAATAGGAGGTAATATTATGCAAAAAAGAAAAAATGCACGTCCTGTTAAAATGTTAGATGAAATCGTTTTGGACACTAAAGCAGTTGTAAAAGTAACTAAAGGTGGACGTCAAAGAAGATTTCAAGCAGTAGTTTTAGTAGGAGATAGAAAAGGTCTTGTTGGTTTAGGTATTGGAAAAGCTAATGAAGTTTCAGAAGCTGTTAAAAAAGCTAGACAAGATGCTAATAAGAATGTTGTTAAAGTTCCTGTTACAGATGGTAGAACAATTTCCCATGAAGTTAGTAAATCTTTAGGAGCTACTAAAGTTATTATTAAACCAGCTAGTGCTGGTACAGGTCTTGTTGCTGGTGGTGCAGTAAGAAGTGTACTTGAAATCGCTGGATACCACGATATTATTTCAAAATCACTTGGAGCTAGAACTAAAATTAATATGGCTAGAGCTACTATTGAAGCATTAAAATCTATTAAGACAATAGATGAAGTATGTGCTTTAAGAGGTAAGACTAAAGAGGAGATATTAGGATAATGGAATTAAATAATCTTATGAAAAACCCTGGTGCTACAAAAGCACGCAAAAGAGTTGGTCGTGGACCTGGTAGTGGTCTTGGAAAAACAAGTGGTCGTGGTGAAAATGGACAAAAATCTAGAAGTGGGGCTTCAATATCTGCTGTATTTGAAGGTGGACAAACTCCTTTATTTAGAAGACTTCATAAAAGAGGATTTTCTAATGCTAGATTTAAAAGAGAATATGCAACAATTAATGTTGGTGAGCTTAATAAATTTAATGATGGAGATGTAGTTACTCCAGAACTTTTAAAAGAAATGGGAATTATTAAAAAACAACTTTCTGGTGTTAAAGTATTAGGAAATGGTACTTTAGAAAAGAAATTAACAATAAAAGCACATAGATTTACTCAAAGTGCAATTACAAAAATAGAAGAATCAGGTAGTAAAGCTGAGGTGATTTAAGATGTTTAAGATTCTTAAACAATTATTCACTAAGAAAAATAAAGATTTAAGAAAAAGGCTTTATTTTACAATAGCAGTACTTACTTTATATATAATTGGTACTACTATCGAAGTTCCTGGTACACAGGAGATAACAAGAAATCTGGGATTTTTGGAACTTTTAAATGTTATGGGTGGTGGAGCCTTAAAGAATTTTTCAATATTTGCTTTAGGGGTTGTACCATACATAACAGCATCTATTTTAATTCAATTATTACAAATGGATATTGTTCCTTATTTTTCAGATTTAGCTAAACAAGGACATACTGGTAAACAAAAACTTAATCAGATAACTAGATATTTAGGTATATTATTTGCCTTTATTCAAGGATATGCTATGAGTTATGCTTTTCTAGGTAATTCTTATACTGCTTTAGGATATGTTGAAGTTGCTCTTATAATGACAGCTGGTACGGCATTTCTATTGTGGCTTGGAGATCAAATAACTCAAAAAGGTTTTGGAAATGGTACTTCTTTAATTATAATGGCTGGTATTATAGCATCATTTCCAAGTATGATGGTTACTGCTTTTAATACTTTAGTAGATTTAAGTAGTACAAGTGCTATTATTAGTGGTGGAGCTAAATTTTTGTTATTCTTGATAGTATGTATCTTGGTTGTTATAGGAGTAATTTTTGTTGAAGGTGCTAAAAGACAAATTAGTATTCAATATGCTAATAAATCTACTGCAAATCTAGGAAAACAAACTTATATGCCAATAAAAGTTAATTCTGCTGGAGTTATTCCAGTAATATTTGCTTCTAGTTTGCTTGCTGTACCTATAACAATTGCTCAAGTAATTGATAATGAATCATTTTCAAATTTTGTTAATTCTTATTTGGATTATACTACTCCAATAGGACTTATACTTTATGTTTTACTTATAATACTTTTTGATTATTTTTATACATTTGTTCAAATGAAGCCTGAACAAATGGCTAAAAATTTAAAAAATAATGGAGGATATGTTCCAGGAATTAGACCTGGGAAGGATACTGAAAAATATTTCTCTAAACTTCTTGTTAGACTTACCACAGCAGGATCTTTGTTTTTAGCGGTTCTTGCTGCATTCCCAATTTTGGTTAATATGTTTACTGATTTACCTCAATCTGTTTCAATTGGAGGTACAGGACTTTTAATCGTAGTTGGTGTTTCTATTGAAACGTATAAACAACTTGAAAGTAGTTTACTTAGCAGAGATTATACTGGTAGTACTACTAGTAGAAGAAGGAGGGCTAGAAGAGTATAATGAAAAATGTTATATTAATTGCTCCTCCTGCTGCTGGTAAGGGGACACTTTCAAAGTTACTTTCTGAAAGATTAGGATATGTAAGTTTATCAACGGGAGATATTCTTAGAGAAAGAGCTAATGAAGATGATGATTTGAAAATGATGATGAAAACAGGGAAACTTATTGATGATGATACTGTTTTCGAAGCACTTAAGGCTAAGCTAAATAAATTAGGTGATACACCATATATTTTAGATGGTTTTCCAAGAACAGTTAAACAGGCTGTTATGTATGATGAACTTTTAAAATCTATGGATAAAGAACTTGGTGTCGTAATTTATTTAGATGTAGATAAGGAAGAACTTAAAAATAGAGTAGTTACTAGGCTCGTTTGTCCTAAATGTAAAGCTTCTTATTCTATTAGAAATGAAAAATTGCTTCCTAAAAAACAAGGATTTTGTGATTCTTGTGATGTAGAACTTGTTCAAAGGGAAGATGATAAAGAAGAAGTATTTAATATGAGATATGAAGAATATTTAGAAAAAACTGCTCCTTTAATAGAATATTATGAAGAAAAAGGTGTTCTTAATAGAATATCTGAGACTGAGGCTGATAAAGTATATGAAGTTGCTTCTAGGATGGTAAAGTAGAAATTATGATTACGATTAAGAGTGATAGAGAAATAGAACTTTTAAGAGTTGCTGGGAATATTGTTTATCAAACTCATCAGTATTTGAAACAATACATAAAACCTGGTATTACTACTTTGGAACTTGACAAGTTAGCCGAAGATTTTATTAAAAGAAAAGGTGCTACACCATCTTTTAAAGGTTATGAAGGATTTCCTGGAAGTATTTGTACTAGTATTAACGAACAAGTTGTTCATGGAATTCCTAGTAATAGAAAATTAAAAAATGGAGATATTATTTCCATTGATATAGGTGCTTGTTATAAAGGATATCATGGTGATAGTGCTTGGACTTATGAAGTTGGCACTATTGATGATGAAAAAAAGAAGTTGCTTTATTATACAGAAAGAGCATTATTTGAAGGCCTTAATCAGATTAAGCCTGATAATAGAATTGGTGATATATCTTTTGCAATAGAAAGTTATGCTAAAGAGCATAATTTAGGCGTTGTAAAGGAATTAGTAGGACATGGAGTTGGAACTAATATTCATGAAGATCCGGATGTTCCAAATTTTGGTAAAAAAGGAACAGGTCCGAAGTTAAAAAAAGGCATGGTTATCGCAGTGGAACCAATGCTTAATCTAGGTAGTTCTAATATTGTTATGTTAGATGATAATTGGACTATTGAGACAGAAGACTATAGTCCATCAGCGCATTTTGAACATACTGTAGTAGTTACAGATGATGGATATGAAATTTTGACAGGAGCGATGCATAATGGCTAAAAAAGATGTTATTGAAGTTGATGGAAAAGTTCTTGAAGTTGTTCCAGGAGGAGAGTTTAAAGTAGAACTTTCTAATGGATATGTAATTATGGCTACAATTTCTGGAAAAATGAGAATGAATTATATTCGTATTTTACCAGGAGATAAAGTTACTATAGAGCTTTCTCCATATGATTTAACACGTGGTAGAATAACCTATAGAAATTAGGAGGGATTAAATATGAAAGTAAGAGCATCAGTTAAGAAAATTTGTGCAAAATGTAGAATAGTTAAGCGTAAAGGCAAAGTTATGGTGATTTGTGAAAATCCAAAACATAAACAAGTTCAAGGTTAGTAAGGAGGGAAATTATGGCTCGTATTAAAGGTGTTGAAATACCAAATGATAAGAAAATTGTTGTTTCTTTAACTTATGTATATGGAATTGGCAGAACTACTGCTAAAAAGATATTAGCTGCAGTTAATATTGATCCAAATAAGAGGACTAAAGATTTGACAAATGATGAATTAGGATTGATTCGTGATGAAATAAATAACTATGTAACTGAAGGTGATTTAAGACGCGAAGTTTCTATGAACATAAAAAATCTTAAAGAGATGGGTTGTTATAGAGGAATTCGTCATAGAAGAGGTTTACCTGTAAGAGGACAAAGAACTAATAGAAATGCTAGAACTCGTAAAGGTAAAGGTAAAGTTGTTGCTAATAAAAAGAAATAATAATTTAGGTTAAAGGAGGTTAAACTTATGGCTTATAAACAAAGAAAAAGAAGAGTAAAGAAGAATGTACCAGAAGGTGTTTGTCATATACATTCAACTTATAATAATACAATTGTTACTATTACAGATAAAGATGGTAATGTTATAGCATGGGCTGCTCCTGGTGCTTGTGGATTTAAAGGTAGTAAAAAATCTACTCCATATGCTGCAGGAATAGCTGCTGAAAGAGCTGGTAAAACTGCATTTGATATGGGAATGCGTAAAGTTGACGTAGTTGTTAAAGGTGTAGGACCTGGTAGAGATACAGCAATTAGATCACTTCAAACAGTAGGACTTGAAGTTAATTCTATTAAGGATGAAACTCCAATTCCTCATAATGGATGTCGTCCACCAAAAAGACCACGTAACTAATAGAGGAGGTAACATATGATTCGTTTTGAAAAACCAAATTATAAAATTACAGATTATGTAGAAAAAAATAATTATGGGAAGTTTGAACTAGAACCACTTGAAAGAGGTTTTGGTTATACAATTGGTAATGCTCTTAGAAGAGTAATGCTATCATCACTTCCAGGTAGTGCTATTACTAGTGTTAAAATTGATGGAGTATTACATGAATTTCAAACTATGGAAGGTATAGTTGAAGACGTTACTACTATTGTGCTTAATTTAAAAAGTGTTGTAATTAAAAAATATAGTAAAGAAGATAAAATTATTAGACTTTCAAAATCAGAACCTGGTGTTGTTACTGCTGGTGATATTATTTGTGATGCTGATGTAGAAATTGTAAATAAAGATCAAGTAATTGCTACAATTGCTGAAGGCGGAAAACTTGATATGGAAATGACTGTTTCTTCTGGAAGAGGTTATGTTAGAGCAGAAGAGAATAAAAAGCTTCTTTCAGATAAGAAAATAGGTGTTATTGCAATTGATTCACTTTATTCTCCAATTGAAAGAGTTGCATATGAAGTTTTGGATGCTCGTGTTGGTCAAGATGAAAGTTATGATAAATTAGTTATGGAAGTTTGGACTAATAGTTCTATGAAACCAGAAGAGGCTATTGCTCTTGCTGCTAGAATTTTAATTGAACATTTAGAACTTGTTACTGAACTTGATGCAATTGCTGATGAAACTGGTATGATGATTGAAAAGAAAGAAGATCCTAAACAAAAAGCTTTAGAAACTGCTATTGAAGATTTAGATTTTTCAGTACGTGCATATAACTGTTTGAAAAGAGCTGGAATTCATACTTTACAAGATCTAGTTAATAAATCAGATGCAGAAGTTATGAAAATTAGAAATTTAGGTAAAAAATCGCTTAAAGAAGTACTTGATAAAGTTAAAGAACTTGATCTTTCTTTAAGAGATGATGATTAACGAAAGGAGTATGATAAGATGAGAAAGTTAGGAGTAGATAATAAACATAGAAGAAGTATGCTTGCTAATCTTGCTATTAGTCTTATTATGAATGAGAAAATAGAAACTACAGAAGCTAGAGCTAAAGAAACTAGAAGAGTAGTAGAAAAATTAATTACTTACGGTAAAAATGGTAGTTTAGTATCTCGTAGAAAAGCTTTAGCATTTCTTATGAATAATAAAGAAGCTACTAAAAAATTATTTGAAGTTATAGCACCTCGTTATAAGGATCGTAATGGTGGATATACAAGAATATTAAAACTTGATGAAAGACGTGGCGATGACGCGTTAATAGTTATTTTAGAACTAGTGTAGACTGGTTCTTTTTGTTTATATTTGACGTTTATTTTTTCTTGACTTTTATAAGCTATTTTGATATCTTATTAATAGGAGGAAATATTATGAAAATAAAATTATTTTTAGTAGTTTTTATTGCAGCTTTATTTTTTGTACCAAATGTAAATGCTGCGACTATTACTGTTTCTAGTGGTGATGATTTAGCTAGTAAAGTTGCTAGTGCTAATGCTGGTGATACGTTAGTTATTGCAGATGGTACTTATAATGGAGATATTACAATTAGTAAGGATATTACTTTAAAAGGTGCTTCTAGAGATGGTGTTATTATTAATGGTACTGTTATTGTAAATACTGCTTCAGTTGATGTTACTTTAGATACTTTAACTATTAATGATAGTTCGGCTTTGATTGATATTAAAGCACAATCTACAGTTAATGTTATTAACTCTACAGTAGCTTATACTGGATATAATGGTACTTATAATACTAATAGTGCTGATGGTATTTGGGTTGAAAGAACTGCTAACGGAACAGAGCTAAATGTTACTAATAGTGATGTTGCCGCAAAATATGCTGTTTGGGTTTCTGGAGCTAATAATATTATATCTATTACAGGATCAACTCTTACTGGTTATGCAGCGTTAGACATTTCTAATGGTACATCACAAAAACCTAATCAAGTTGAAGGGAATATTGTTGATGTTAGCAATTCAACTTTAACTGGATATAATACTTATTCAGGAAGTTCAGATAATTATGGTACTATCGTAATTGGTGGACAAAAAGGATTACAATTAGATATTGATAATTCAGTTGTTACTAATCTTGTTACTAATGTAGTTGAAGATTTAATTGTTATTAGTTCTTCTTATTCTGTAAGTGAAAATGTTGAAATTAATATTACAAATTCTGAACTTATAAATAATGCTCCAGCTGGAAATTCTAGTGCAGTTTATAATGTTATGTCATCTTCTAATATTAATAATAATATAGTTTTAGATAATACTGATGTTAGTGCTACTAATGGAATTATTTATGGTGCTTTAGCAAATTATGTATATGTTACTATTAATGTGTTCGATGTTCAATCTGTACTTACTATTCCTACTGGAAGTAGTCTGGATGGTTTAGATGAATATGTTATAGAAATCGATGGATATAACTTTGAAGGATGGTTTACTGATAACACTTATGAAACATTGTTTGATGATACAAAACTTGTAACAGAAAATATTAATCTTTATGCTAAGTTTGTTGAAATTCCTACTGAAGATCCAGTAATTCCTGATGATAAAGATGATACAGTAGTAGATAATTATAATGACATTGATAAAGACTTAGATGATGTTCCATATACTGGTGGTATATATCAAGTGCCTACTTATCTAAATTATTTAAGATAATAAAATAGGAAAGAAATTTCCTATTTTTAGTTAGGTGATAATATATGAAAAGAAAAAGAAAATTAATATTAATACTTATTTTACTTATTATAGTGTTGTTAGGTGTTGTTATATATTTTATTTATAGCAGAGATGTTGATAGTAAAGATAAAGTTTTAGAAAAGCAGGAAGAAGTATTAACAGAAGAAGAGATAGATGAAGATAAGGCTAAGTTAGATGAAATTAATAATTTAAATTTAGAAAATGAACATGTCGTTGGATGGATTAAAATTAATGATTCTAAAATAGATTATCCTATTCTTTATAGTGGTGATGATTATTATATATATTATAATTATAAAAAAGAATTTACTAATGATGGCAGTATTTACATTGATAAACATAATTCTTTGAATGATATAAATTTAATTATTCATGGACATAATATGAGTAATGGTAATATGTTTCATGATTTAATTAATTATAAAGATAAGAGTTATTATGATGATCATAAAATAATAGATTTTTATACTTTGACAGAGCATAAAAAGTATGAAATCATATCAGTATTTTTATCTAAAGTATATGATAAAGATGATGATGTGTTTAAATATTATAAGTTCTATGGCGATTTAACTATAGAAAAATATAATGATTATATTAGTAATATTAAAGACCTTTCATTATATGATTTTGATGTTACTATAGAATACCCTACTAAGCTTATTACTTTATCTACTTGTGAGTATAGTAATGAGAATGGTAGATTAGTTGTGGTAGCAAAGGAAATTTAGCTAGTATTAACTAGCTTTTTTGTTTGTTTTATTAACTTTTTTTGTTATAATATATGTGGAGATGGTGATTATGAAAGCACTTATTACTGGAGCTTCTTCTGGTATTGGTAAGGAAATGGCTATTTATTTGGGAGAACTTGGTTGGGATTTAATAATTGCTTCTCGTGATAAAGAAAAACTAGAGGAAATTAGTTCTACTATAAAGACTAAAGTTAAAATAGTGGTGATTGATTTATCTGATGAAAGATGTGCGAAAGAGTTATATATGTTAACTAAAAATGAAAATATTGATCTTCTTATTAATAATGCTGGATTTGGATTATTTGGAGATTATTTGAATGCTGATTTGCCTACTGAGCTTAAAATGATTGATCTTAATATTAAGGCTGTTCATATTCTTACTCGCATGTTTTTAAAAGATATGAATAAAAAGAATAAAGGTTATATTTTAAATGTAGCTAGTAGTGCTGGACTTCTTAGAGGTGGCCCTTTAATGAGTACTTATTATGCTACCAAAGGGTATGTAGTAGATTTTACTTTGGCTATTAGTGAAGAACTTAGAAGAAATAGATCTAAGGTTAAAGTTTCTGTTCTTTGTCCTGGTCCAGTTGATACTAATTTTAACAAAGTGGCAGGAGTTAAATTTAATATTTCGTCACTTTCTGCACGATATGTTGCTAGATATGCTATAGATATGATTAGATATAAAAATAAATTAGTAATAATTCCGGGATTTAAAGTTAAATTAGGGGTATTTTTTAGTAGATTTGTTAGTATTAAGAGGCTTTTAAAAATTACTTATAAAATTCAAAAGAGGAAGAAATAATATGCGTTATTTAATAAAGTTTTCTTATGATGGATCCTGTTTTAATGGTTTTCAAAGGCAAAATGGGTTAAAAACTGTTCAAGGTATTATTGAAGAGTGTCTTAGTAAATTAGATGAATGTGACGTTTTATTAGTAGCCTCAGGTAGAACGGATAAAGGTGTTCATGCTAGATGTCAATGTGCACATTTTGATCTTAATAAGAAAGTTAAACTATACAATTTAAAGAAGTATTTAAATGATAGTTTTAATGGTGAAATATTTGTTTTTGATATAGAAAATGTTGATGATAATTTTCATGCTAGATATGATGTTAAAAATAAGATATACAGTTATTATATAAATATGGGTACTTTTGATTCAATTAGTCGTAATTATATATTTCAGTATTGTAGAAAACTTGATATTAGTTTGATGAAAAAAGCTTCTTTGTTTTTACTTGGGGAGCATGATTTTAGGGCATTTTGTTCTTCGGAAAAAGATAAAAATAATTGTGTTAGAAAGATTTATAATATTGATTTTTCTGTTTGTAATAATATTTTAAAAATTACATTTAAGGGTAATGGTTTTCTTAGAAAAATGATTAGAAATATAGTAGGTCTTTTATTAGAAGTTGGAAGTGAAAGACTTGATTATTTAGCTCTTAATGATATATTAGATAGTAAAACTAGAAAAGGAAATATGAAGTGTGCTCCATCTTGTGGCCTTTATTTGGAAGAAGTTAATTATTAATTGATTTCTTTTGGCCTTTATGATAATATAAATTTACTTAATTGGGGGAGTTTGTGTATGGATTTAGAGGAGAAAATTGGTCAAGATAATAATAAATTTGATATTGTATGGATTGAAAGATCTATGATTGATAATCTTATTGAAATTCATAATTCTATGGAAGATGTATATGGATATTGTGATGATATGATTTTTATTGATATGGTTAAGTCGCAATATAAGCTTAAAAATGCGTGTAGTTTTTTTAGTAGTTTATGTTTGTCAGAACTTGCGGCATTATTTGGAGATATCGCGCTTGATTTTAATTTAGATGGGTTAGGCTATACTGTTTCTACTTTGTCTGGTACTATTTTGGGGTCTCTTATTTTTATATATGAAAATAGAAAATGGTATCGTGAA
>CALVPC010000008.1 GCA_944350405.1 uncultured Bacilli bacterium | reverse complement strand
ACAAACAAAAAACCAAAAAATATAGAGTCAATTGAAAAATATAAAAAATAATTAAACAAAAAGGAGTTACTAAGGTAATTTCTTTTTTAATAATTACTATTAAAAAATATTTAATTATCTACTATTGCAAACATGTGTTTGTATGATATAATTAATATAAGGAAGTGATAGAATGTATTCTTATATAAAAGGAAAAGTAATGGATCAAACATCTAATCTAATAATATTAGAAAATAACAATATAGGTTATGAAATAAATGTTCCAAATCCATATTCTTTTGAAATAGATAAGGAAGTAATAGTATATATTTATGAACATATTAGAGAGGATGAACACACTTTATATGGCTTTAAAACAAAAGAAGAAAAAGAATTATTTTTAAAACTAATTGAAGTAAAAGGAATAGGGCCAAAAATGGCACTTCCTATGTTTGCAACAGGATCAATAAATGGTATAGTAGATGCAATAGAAAGAGAGAATATTTTATATCTTAAAAAGTTCCCTAAAATTGGAGAAAAAGTAGCTAAACAAATCGTTCTAGATTTAAAAGGTAAATTAAATAAAGACCATAAAATTGAAACAGCTAATTATGAAGAATTAATTGAAGTATTAAAAGGACTAGGTTATAAAGAAAAAGACTTTAAATCAATAATAATAAAAATAGATAATAGTTTAAAAATAGAAGATCAAGTAAAAGAAGCACTAAAGCTATTATTAAAGTAGTAGGAGGACAAAGCAATGGCAAAAATGCATTTTAAATATGCTGCAATGAACTCAGGAAAAAGTATAGATTTAATAAGAACAGCTCACAATTATGAGGAAAACGGATATCAAGTAATGGTCATAAAACCAATAATTGATATAAAAGGTGGAGAAAATATTTCTTCAAGAATAGGTCTTCAAAGAAAAGCGGATCTTCTTATTTTGTATTCTGATAGACTATTAGACAAATTAAAAGGAAAATTAAAAAATATAAGTTGCATTTTAGTAGATGAATCACAATTTTTATCGACAAGTCAAGTAGATGAATTATTTATAATATCAAAAGCTTGCAATATACCAGTAATATGCTATGGATTAAGAATAAATTTCAAGATGGAAAGCTTTGCAGGAAGTAAAAGATTATTAGAAATTGCTGATGTTTTAGAAGAACTAACAACACTTTGTTCTTGTGGTAACATTGCTAGATATGTTGGAAGAAAAGTAGGAAATATATTTGTCGAAGAAGGTGAAGAAATTATAATAGATGGAACAGAAAATATAGAATACGTTCCTCTATGTGGAAAATGTTATTTAGAAAAAGTCAAAAAAATGGATTTAGAAATAATAAAAAATAATCTAACAAGAGAGGTGTAATTATGAATCAAGATGAACAATTTGAAAAATCAATAAGACCTGCTTTAATTGATGAATATATTGGACAAACTGAAGTAAAAGAAAATATGAAAGTATTTATAGAAGCAGCAAAAATAAGACATGAATCTTTAGATCATGTATTATTGTATGGTCCTCCAGGACTTGGTAAAACTACAATGGCTTATATCATTGCTAACGAGTTAGATGTAAATATTAAAACAGCAAGTGGTCCTTCTATTGAAAAACCTGGTGATCTAGCCGCAGTATTATCTTCATTAGAACCAGGCGATGTATTATTTATTGATGAAATACATCGTATGCCAAGATATATTGAAGAAATACTATATCCAGCCATGGAAGATTTTACTTTAGATATAATAATAGGAAGTGAAGGCTCTACCAGAAATATTAAAATAGATTTACCACCATTTACCTTAGTCGGAGCAACAACAAAAGCCGGAGATTTAACATCACCATTAAGAGATAGATTTGGTATTGTCAATAAATTACAATATTATACAGAAGAAGAACTTACTCAAATAGTAAAAAGAACCAGTAGAGTTTTAGACACTCAAATAGATGATGAGGCTGCTAGAGAACTAGCTAAAAGAAGTCGCGGAACCCCAAGAATAGCTAATAAATTATTTAGAAGAGTAAGAGATTTTGCCCTAGTAGAAAATAAAGACATAATAGATATTGATGTAACAAAAAAAGCTTTAGAAAGATTAAAAATTGATAAATCAGGATTAGATGAAACAGATAAAGAATTAATACTAGCAGTAATAGAAAAATTTAGTGGTGGACCAGTAGGAATTGATTCTTTAGCAACTGCAATAGGGGAAGAAGTATCTACAATAGAAGATATGTATGAGCCATACTTAATACAAGAAGGCTTTCTAAAAAGAACTTCTAGAGGTAGAATAGCTACAGAAAAAGCTTACAAATACTTTGAGAAAGAAAGATATACAATATGGAAATAGAATTAAATGGCAAAAGTTATCAAGTGAATATAACATATAAAAATAATAAGAATATGTATTTACGAATAAAAGATGATTTAACTATTCAAATAACTGCCCCTAAAAATATTCCTATATCAAGAATAACAAAATTTGTAGAAACAAATATCAATTATATAAGTAAAACATTACGTCAAAAAGAAGAAAAAAAATTAAAAAAACAAAACAAATTTGAATATTTAGGAACTCTTTATGATATATGTTATACAAATAAAAAAGACATAGAATTAGGAAGCACTAGAGCTTTTATAGGAAAAAATGCTAACATAGATAATTGGTATAGAAAAAAAGCTAAAGAAGTTTTCCCACAAATATATAATCATTGTTACGATAACTTCGAAAAAACTAGATTTAAACCCGAACTAAAAATAAGAAAAATGAAAGGAAAATGGGGTGTCTGTAATATAACTAGCAGGACAATTACGATAAATTTAGAGCTAATTAAGTACAAACCTAAATATTTAGAATATGTAATATATCATGAACTATGTCATCTAAAACATCCCAATCATTCAAGCAATTTTTGGAATGAAGTAGAAAAATACGTTCCAAATTATAAACAAATTAAAAAAGAAATGAAAAATATATAAGGAGTATTTATGATAATAACAAGTACAGATAATAATAAAATAAAATTAATAAATAAATTAAAGCAAAAAAAATATCGCGATATAGAAAATAAATTTGTAATTGAAACTGAAAATTTAATCAAAGAAGCACTAGAAAACTCCATGCTTTTAGAAATTTATATATTAACTGGTGAAACATTACCATTTAAAGTAAATGTTCCTATATATGAAGTAACTAATGAAGTAATGAATAAAATAAAAAATATTAACACCTCTAAAGTAATAGGAATTTGTAGGAAAAAATCTAATAATAACTATCAAGGAACTAAATATTTAATGTTAGATGGAGTACAGGATCCAGGAAATCTTGGAACAATTATAAGAAGTGCAGTAGCATTTAATATAAATACAATAATTTTATCTAATACCTGTTGTGATTTATATAATGACAAAACAGTAAGGGCAACTGAAGGAGCAATCTTTAAAGCAAATATAATAAGACGAGATTTAAAAGAAAGTATAGATTATCTTAATAATTTAAAAATAAAAATATATGGAACAGACGTAAAATGTGGAAAAGAAGTAAAAACTATAGAAAAAGATAATTATTGCATCATTATAGGTAGTGAAGGAAATGGAATTTCTCAAGAAATAAAAGAAAAAATTAAAGAAAATATCTATATCAAAATACAAAATGTAGAAAGTCTTAATGTTGCTATAGCAACTAGTATAATTTTATATGAATTAAATAGAAATTAATAATAAAACCTAGGAATTATTACAGTTTTTGATAATTGTATAATGAGGAGGTTTTTTTATGCAAAAATATATAACTAAAAAACAAAATGTCTAATAATGTTTTTCTCCAAGTATCATATATCGACACAAAACTATTAATAGTATTGATATATTTTTAATACTTACAAAAATATAGTAAGAAAGAAAGGAAGTAAAAATATGTTAGACATAGACATGGAATTTAAACAAGGAATACTTATAGTAAGATTAAAAGGCATTTTAAATGGAGATACCTCACATCGTTTAAAAGAAGATTTAGAACTAACAATTAAAGATAACGGAATAAAATATGTCCTCATTAATTTAAAAAAGCTTGATTTCATTGACAAATATGGTTTAGAAGTAATAAAAAACAGCTATAATGAAATAGTAAAAAATAAAGGAAAATTAATAATATGTGGAATAAACAAATTATTTGATTATAACACTAATATCACAGATAATCTTTATCAAATAAACGAAGAATTAACAGCCTACGAGATAATTAATATATGAAAGAAAAAGCTACTATTTTAGAAGAAAACGAATATATTGTCTATAATATAATAAGTAAATATAGTTATTATTTTGATAAAGATGATCTATATCAAGTTGGAATGATAGGACTTATGAATGCATATGAAAATTATAAAAATGACAAAAATACTAAATTTTCTACTTATGCCTATTTCTATGTTTTAGGAGAAGTTAAAAAATATATACGCGAATCCAATATTCTAAAAGTAAGTAAAGATTTAATAAAATTAAATAATTCTGTAGAAAAAGCTAAAGATTATTTAACTCAAAAAATAGGATATGCTCCAAATGATGATGAAATAGCTATTTTTTTAGAAATTGATAAAAGAAAAATAGAAGAAGCAAGAAATGCCACTTTACTTGCAATAAGTTTGGATAGTGAAGAAGACATAGAATTATATAATTATTATGGCTATGACGAAAAAGCTTATAACGAAGAAATATTAGATTTAAAAACAGAAATAAGTAAATTAAGTGAATTTGATAGAACAATAATAGAAAAAAGGTATCACGAAGGTCTTACTCAAAGTGAATTATCAAAAGAACTAGGTATAAACCAAGTAAAAGTATCTAGATGTGAAAAAAAGATTTTAACAAGGTTAAGAACAAGACTCATGTAAGTCTTGTTTTTTGTATAAAAAAATATATTTTTACCATAATATAACTGGAGGTAAAATATGGAAAGTAAAAAATATCAAAAAATTGTAGATAAACATCAGCCAAAAGAACCAAAAACATTTAATTTATTAGCAGCATTCATAACTGGTGGAATAATTGGATTACTTGCCAACTTATTAATAGATGTATATACATATTATTTTCATATACCCACAAAGACAGCAGGAATATACATGCTAATCACATTTATTTTTCTAGCTTGTCTTTTAACTGCTATTGGAGTATTTAATAATCTAGTAAAAAAAGGAAAAATGGGATTTATTATTCCCATAACTGGATTTGCTCATTCTATGCAAAGTGCAATTTTAGATTATAAAAAAGAAGGCCCAATATATGGCTTTGGATCTAATGTATTTAAATTAGCTGGCTCAGTAATACTTTATGGAGTAGTGTCAGCATATATATTTGCCATGATTAGATATCTTATTTTTGGAGGCTAAGTATGACAGGAAAATTTAATAATGTCTATGTAAAAGAAACATCTTTAGTAGCAGGAAAACTAGAAAAAGAAGGAAAATTAAGAAAATACTATGATAAAACTTATAATACATATAGTATAGAAAAATCTTTTGAGTTATCTGAAGTAAAAATGAATAATGATGCCATAGATATACTACTAAAAAAGTCAAACACACCAGTAGAAAAAGTAGATCTTTTTGTTGGAGGAGACTTATTAAATCAAATATGTGCAACATGTTATTCAACAAAAAAATATAATAAACCGTTTTTAGGAGTATTTTCAGCATGTGCAACAAGTATGGAAAGTATTATAGTAGCATCTTCATTTATTGAAAATAACTATATAAAAAATGCTATATGTACAACTAGTTCTCATAATTTAACAAGTGAAAAACAATTTAGAAATCCAACTGAGTATGGTTATACAAAACCTAAAACAGCAACCTTTACCTCAACAGGAGCAGCAGCTATTTTATTAACACATGAAAAAACAGACATTAAAGTAGCAAACTTTACAATAGGTAAAATAGTAGATTTAAATCAAACAGATCCTAATAATATGGGAGCAGTCATGGCCCCAGCTGCCGCAGATACTATATTTGAACACTTAACTAATTTAAACATAACACCTGATTATTATGATTTAATACTAACTGGTGATTTAGGAATATATGGAAAAGAAATACTAAAAGATTATATGAAACAAAATTATAATATAACTTTAGAAAATTATAATGATTGTGGAACAATGATTTATGATATGAACAAACAAAAAGAAATAACATCTGGAGGAAGTGGTCCTGTATGTAGTTGTCTAGTTAACTATGGATATATTTATAACATGTTAAAAGAAAAAAAGATAAAAAAAGTATTATTAGTAACTACTGGAGCATTATTTTCCCCAACTTTTACCTTTCAAAAACAAAATATTTTAGCAATAGCTCATGCTGTTAGTTTGGAGGTAGCAAAATGACATATATTTATTCATTTTTATTCTGTGGACTACTTTGCTTAATAGCCCAAGCAATAATAGACAATACAAAGTTATCAGCAGGACATGTAACTAGTATTTTTGTAGTAGCTGGAGCCTTTTTAGATATTTTTAGTATATATGACAAAATAATAGAATTTGTTGGGGGAGGCGCACTAATTCCCATCACTAGCTTTGGACATTCATTAATTCATGGAGCACTAGAAAGAACTACGGATTCTGGCTTTTTAGGAATAGCCATGGGTATGTTTGACTTAACAGCAACAGGAATAACTAGTGCTATAGTATTTAGCTTTATATTTGCTCTTATATTCAGGCCTAAAAATTAAGGTCTTTTTTCTTTGAAAAAATAAAAAAGTTTGATATAATAAATAATGTTATTATAGGTGATTATATGGATTATAAATTTAAAATAAATGAATTTGAAGGGCCATTAGATTTATTATTACACTTAATAAAAGAATCAAAAATGGATATAATGGATATAGAAATAGTAAAATTAACAGACCAATATTTAAGTTATATAAATAATATGGAAAAATTAAACCTAAATATAGCCTCTGAATATTTAACAATAGCCTCTGAACTTATATATTTAAAATCTAAAATTCTTCTTCCAAATAATAAAGAAGAAAGTGATAATGAAGAATTTATCGAAGCTAAAGAAAACTTAATAAATAGATTATTAGAATATAAACAATATAAAGATATAACTAATACTTTTAAAATTCTAGAAGAACAAAGAGGAGAGTTTTTCACTAAATCACCATCTAATTTAAAAGAATATAAATCAAATGAAATAGTATTAAATGAAAATATAACTTTAGAAGACTTAGTAAAAGCCTTCCAAAAGTTTTTAGAAAGAAAAGAATATAACAAACCAATAACAACTAAAATAACAACTAAAGAAATATCTGTTTCTGAAAGAAGAAATTATATAAAAAATATATTAAAAGAAAGAAAAAAAGTAGAATTTTTTGATTTATTTGAAGATTTTACAAAGCCATATGTAGTAATAACTTTTTTATCAATACTAGAAATGGCCAAATCAAAAGAATTAACAATAAAACAAGAAAAGAATTTTGACAAAATTTATTGTGAGGTGATATAAGTGAAAGCAGTTATAGAAGGATTACTATTTTTAGTCGGAGACGAAGGAATAGATGATGAGACAATTGCAAACATTATGGAAATTTCTAAAGAACAAGCAAATTCACTAATTAACGAATTAAAAGAAGATTATAATAATGACGAAAGAGGATTAACTATTAAAAAGTTAGGGGGATTATACAAACTAACTACTAAAAATGAACATAAAAAATACTATAGTAAATTAGCAGAAATTTCTAATATAAAAAATTTATCACAATCAGCACTTGAAACTTTAGCAATAATTGCGTATAATGAACCTATAACTCGTACAGAAATAGATGAGTTAAGAGGAGTAAATTCATCACAAATGTTAAGAAATTTATCTGCTAGAGACTTTATACAAGAAGTAGGAAGAAGTGAAAAAGTAGGAAGACCTATACTTTATGGAATAACAAAAGAATTTTTAGATTATTTTGGCTTAGAAACAAAAGATAACCTTCCTAAAATAGAAGAAGTAAAAGGTGTTGATGATGAAGTTGATTTATACAAATCAAAATATACTGAAGAAAAAGATGAAATAGAACAATTATAGTTCTTTACATGCCTGTGTGGTGGAATTGGTAGACACGCTGGACTCAAAATCCAGTGAGCCTAGCTCATGTCGGTTCGAGTCCGACCACAGGTACCATTGGCGAATCTGTTCGAACTATTCGAACTTTGATATATAGAATCAATCAGAAATGATTGATTTTTTCGTGTTTTAGAAAAAATCATAGAAAGGTGGAATCTATGATTAAGTTTATTAAAAAAGAATTAGAGATTGAAGAATCTTTAAAACAACGAATAATGATTATATGTGATTTTTGTAATACTACACCAACTATTATAAATGGAAGTATTAGAAAGATAGATAAAACTAATCTTACTTATATTGAACCACATAGAATTATTATTAAAGATAATTTATATCTTGCTTTTAATTATTCAAATGAAATCTATATTCAAAATTTAGGTAAGAAAATAAAACTATCAGAACTTGAAAACTATATAAAACATTGAAATGTAAAATATTATTAAACAATGCTAAATTTTACAGTAAATATGTTATACTAGTTATGATATATGATTTATCAAATTAAATGTTATGTGATAAATATTTTTGAAAAGGTGGTGAAAATGTGTTAAAAAGTGACATAATGAATATGATAAATGATTTTGAAAGTGAAACTTGGAAATATGATTCAACTGACGAATTGGATTCTGATATGCAATATATTTATTCTATTGAGTCTGAATTGAAAAATATTGATGATTCATATATAGAACAAATTTATAATAAATTGATTGCTATGATAGGAATAATAAGATTTAAATATGGATTTGAATCTTCTATAATAAATACCATGCCTGAATTGGAAAGATTAGAAAAATATATTAATGAAATCCAATTAAATAGTAATGATATAATTAATCAATATAATTATATAATTATATATTGAATTATTACACTAATATTATTAACAGAAATCATGATTTAGGTTTTATTAAGAATAAATATATTAATGTAGAAGGTAAAGAAGGTTTATTTTTAGCTGTTGAATCGTTAAAATCACTAATATCAAATAGTGAATATAGACAAATGTTAGATTCAACTAAAATAAATGAAGTATTAATTGATTGTGTTAAACTAAATAATGGTGCTGTTAGTTTAGAAAAAATAGAAATGAAATATCAAGAAATTATTAGACAAATATGGGAAAAATCAATATCAGAAAAAATAGATAATGATGGTAAATTTAGAATGATATTTTCAAATATATCTGGTGGAAGTTTAAGTCAACAAGCTGATTTACTTGTGAATAGACCATCTCAATCTTCTTGTAGTATGATAAGTTCTGATTTTATTGCAACTTATGGAGATCAAACTAGAAAGATAGGATTTATTTATCCTAGTTCTTCAAAAATTAATTTAACTAGTGCTTATGATCTTGGCTCAAATGTATTTGGAGATGGAGTAAAAAATAAAGAAAAAGGTACTAGACTATCTACACCACAAATTATCGAGCAAATTGGAAAAGCTAGAACGTTAGAAAATCGCGAAGATATATATTCTTCAAATTGTTATAATGAAATACTTGTTGATTCTAAACCTTGTGGAATTGTAGTTATAGGTTTAGGTGAAAAAGATTTAAATATTGATTATGAAGATGCTAAACAACTTGCTGATAAAATGAATTTACCAATACATTATATTGATACTATGCAGTATAAGAATTATTTGTCTGAAAGAGATAAAAACTATATAGCATTTCATTCTATAATGTCATATTATGGAATTTCAAGAGAACAATTAATACAAATGGTTAATGATAATAATATTGATATATATTCAATTGTTAATAATTACAAGAATCAGGTGTCTGAAATATTCTTATCATTAAAGGAAAGTGGTAATTTAAATAAAAATAATATGTTTCAATTAATGAGCAAAATAATAAAAAAAGATAGTTTTGTTAATATAAAAGAAGGACAAACTAATAGTTCATTAAATGACTATTCTGATATAAATGATAGTGAAGTTAAGGATAATATAATATATGGAATTATTGAAAAAATGTATCCTAACGGTGTTGAATGTGCACCTGTAAATGATATAAAAAAACAATTAGAAAATTATTCAATAGTGCAATTAGAAGAAATATTAAATCAATATGAAATGCAAACATTAGAAAACCAACAAGGTTTTATGCATAGATAAGAAGAAGGAGATAATTAAATTATGATGAATGAAAATATAGAAAAACAAAAATATGTTTATGAATTTATACCTTATGAAAAAATAGGACCTATATCTTTAAATAAAACTGATGAGAAAAATTTTGAACCTAGTGGTGTTAAATATTTAGGTGAAAGTAGTTTTAATCAAGTTTTATGTAAACCTACATTTATTGATAATCCATATGATATAAAAAAAGGAAGAAATAATGATGAATTGTTTTTTGTTTTAGATGGAGTAAGTATAAGAATTAATGGTTATTATGACCAGGTATTAACTTCATTAAAGAAAATCTCAAATGATTTTGTTGAATTTGAATATTCTGATATGGAATATCCTACAAAAGGAACATATAGTAAAAAACTAGGTATTATAATTTTTGCACAAAAATATGAAGATTATTATTGTATTTTTAAACTTTGGATTCTTGGTGAAAATGAATTTGAAAGATTTGTTAATGATATAAAATATAATTTATCAAAACCAGTAATTACAATTACATCTAAACTTTCTAAATTTGTAATGAATGAAGATTTAGATAAAGAATATACTCAAACAATAGAAATAAGAGATAATAAAACTGTTATTTTTGATACATACAATTTTGAAAATAGCCAAAAGAGACATGATTACTTAATATTAAACGATAGTGATATTGATACAATTATAAATGATATAAAAAATATATTAGATGTATATGAATCTTATCCAATTACAAAAGATGGTGATAATTGGAAAATTGAAATTAATAAAAATGGTGAAAATTATTGCTATAGTGGTGATATTTCAAATACTAAAGAAGAAAATGAAAAAATATCTATGTATATTCGTAATTTAGTTAAATTTGATGATTTAATTTTGTTAGACGGAAATAAATAATTTTGGTGTTATTTTATGTATGGAACTATAATTGGTGATATTGCAGGATCTTATTATGAGATGAATAATATCAAAACTAAAAAGTTTAAATTTATGGATAAAAGAAAATCTAATTTTACTGATGATAGTGTAATAACTCTTGCAGTATGTAAATCTTTGTTAGAATATGAAAATGATTTGAATAAACTTCATAATATTGTTATTGAAAACATGGTTAAGATAGGTCGCAATCATTCTCAATGTGGATTTGGAGGAGATTTCTTCAAATGGATAATCGCTGATAATCATAATCCTTATGGAAGTTATGGAAATGGAGCAGCAATGAGAATTGGTTGTTGTGGAATTGCTGGTAATTCTATTGATGAAGTTAAAGAATTATCTAAAATAATAACTGGTGTATCACATAATCATGAAGAATCCTTTAAGGGTGCTGAGGCTATTTCAGTTGCTGTTTTTATGGCTAAAAATAATTCGTCAAAGAAAGAAATTGAAGAATATATAAAAAATAATTATTATGAGTTAAATTTTACTTTAGAAGAAAAAAGAAAATTACATGGTGCAGGAATTAGCTGTCAAGATTGTGTTCCTCAAGCATTTTTATCTTTTTTTGAATCGAGAAATTTTGAAGATGCTATAAGAAATGCTATATCAATTGGTGGAGATAGTGATACAGTAGCTGCGATTACAGGTTGCTTATCAGGTGTTTATTATGGTATCCCTAGAAAATTTATTAGAAAAGCAAATACATTTTTTGTAGAAAAATACGATTATGATTTAATAGAAGTTATAAATAAATTTGAAAGAAAATATCCAACAAAAAAACTAGGTTTTTAATAAAATTAAAAAATGAGATGTTAAAATAAAAAAATTATGATATAATTTGTTTGTAGTAATATATGGAGGTATCGATATGCTATTTAATTTTGAAAAAGATAAATTATTGAATAGGAATGATTTATTTAATTTTATTCTAGATTATAAAAAGAATAATGTAATTAAAGAGTCCAGTGAAGATTATATTAATTATTTGAATATAATAGAAGATTACATATCTAATTATTCATTTCAAAATGATGCTAGATGCGTACCGAATTATGGAATTGAACTTATAAAGAAAAGTTTTTTTGAAAATTTAAATTATATTAAAGAAAAAATAAATAATCATGAATTTTCATCTAGTATGTATTGGAAAGTTCAGGATACAATAAATATGATTGAAGATTTAATAAATGGAAATGTTAATCCATTTCCTATTGAATTTAAAGACAATGTTAGTGTTAAATCTTTTGAACAAGTATTAAATGAAAATAATGAATATTATAAAGATAAGATAATATGTTTTGAAGAAAAAGAAGTAATCATGTTATTGATAAATGAATTGAAAATGCTTTTAATGGAAAATAAATAATGATTTAAAATAAAAGGTATTATCATTTATATTTGTTTTTGATAAAATGTAAATAGTGATTGATTCAAATGTCAATTGCCTTTGTGAAAAGTTGTAGATATCTACGGCATTCGCACCATTAAAGAAAACTAGTCGAACTTCTATAGTTCGGTTTTTTATATTCGCCGATTTAGCTCAGTTGGTAGAGCAATTCACTCGTAATGAATAGGTCGAAGGTTCAAGTCCTTTAATCGGCACCATATTAATTATTATTCAAACGTCAAGTTTGAATTTTATTTTTTTATGCTAAATACTATATAAATAGTAAATACTAATAATATAAATATTAACATAATAAAGAAAAACAGGATAATAACCTTCCTTGTAGAATATTATGATTTATGCTAAAATACAATTGAAAATAATAATATGGGAGAACAATATGAAAAAATGGTATCAAAAAGACAAAAATGAAATTGAAAGCGAATTACAAAGTAGTAATAAAGGATTAACAAAGAAAGAAGCAAAACAAAGATTATTAAAAAATGGAAAAAATGAATTACCCAAGAAAAAAAACGATAGTATAATTAAAATATTTTTTCGCCAGCTTTTAGATCCAATTGTAATTTTATTAGTTATAACAGTAATTTTATCATTAGTAGTAAAAGAATACGTAGATGCAATAGCAATTATTTTTATTATATTAATAGATTTACTAATGGGAACTTTTCAAGAATGGAAAGCTGAAAAGAATGCAGAAGCACTTTCTCAAATGATAAAAGTAAATGTACAAGTGCTTAGAGATGGTAAAGAAATAACAATAGATTCCAGCAATTTAGTAGTAGGAGATATTGTTTTACTAGATTCTGGTGATAAAATAAGCGCAGATATGCGTATTTTAGAATGTCATAATTTACAAGTGGATGAATCCGTTTTAACAGGTGAAAGCACATCTGTTACTAAAGAGCATAAAACTTTTTCTCAAGAATTACCTCTTGCAGAACAAAAGAACATGGCATTTGCAGGAACAACAGTTTTAACAGGAAGAGCAATAGCAATTGTTGTAGCAACAGGACTTGAGACAGAAATTGGACACATTGCTAGAAAAGTAACTGATACTAAAGAATCAGAATCTCCGCTTACTATCAGGATGAATAAATTTTCCAAACAAATTAGTATGCTAATTATCATTATTGCTATTATAATTACATTTCTATTAATTAGTAAAGGAGAAAATGCTAATACTATTTTTCTATCTGTTATTGCCCTTGCAGTCTCTGCTATGCCAGAAGGATTACCACTTGCTTTAACAATGGCTCTAACAGTAGCATCAAATAAAATGGGCAAGAAAAAAGTTATTGTAAAAAAATTAAATCATGTAGAAAGTTTAGGTAGTTGTACGGTAATAGCAAGTGATAAAACAGGAACACTTACAATGAATGAACAAACTGCTAAAAAAATAGTATTACCTCATCAAGTTTATAACGTATCAGGAATTGGATATAACGATGAAGGGGAAATTAAAGGAGAAAATAAAGACTCTTCTAATGCAATTTATCTTTCTAAATTAGGATATTTTAATAACGAATCAACACTTGTAAAAGAAGAAAATAAATGGCAAGTAACTGGAGATTCTATTGATGCTGCTTTCTTAGCATTAGGACGTAAAGCAAAAGTTGAAAAAGAAAATATAAAAGTATTAGCAGCAATTCCATATGAATCAGAAAATAAGTTTTCAGCAATCTTCTATAAAGAAAATGAAGAAATTCGTTGCACAGTAAAAGGCTCTATTGAAAAAGTATTATCTTTTTCTAACAAGATGAAAACAGATAAAGTAGTGCCTTTAGAAAAAGACCAATTAATAAAACAAAATGAAGATCTTGCAAGAGAAGGGTATCGCGTTATTGCTGTAGCAGATGGTAAGGTAGATAATTGGGTAGAAAAAAATGATTATGATGAAAAAGACATTCCAAATCTTACTTATATAGGAATGGTTGGATTTATTGATCCAGTTCGTGAAGAAGCAAAACCTTCTATAGAAGAATGTAAAGAGGCTGGAATTAAAGTAATTATGATTACTGGAGACCATCCACTTACTGCTTATGCTATTGCAAAAGAATTAGGAATAGCAAAAGATCAAAGCGAAGTGACAACAGGAACAGAAATAAAAGAAATATTAGAGCAAGGAAAAGAAAAATTTGATTCTTTTGTAAAAAATAAAACTGTCTTTACTAGAGTAACACCACTAGACAAACTAGAAATCGTAGAATCTTTAAGAAGACAAGGCGAGTTTGTAGCGGTAACAGGAGATGGAGTAAACGATGCTCCAGCATTAAAAAGTGCCAATATTGGAGTAGCCATGGGAAGTGGTACTGATGTCGCTAAAGAAACTTCCTCAATGATAATACTTGATGATAATTTTAAATCTATAGTCTCAGGTATTAAAGAAGGAAGAACCGCATACAGCAATATAAGAAAAGTAAGTTACATGTTACTTTCTTGTGGACTAGCTGAAGTATTATTTTTCATCCTATCAATTCTATTAAATTTACCAATGCCATTAGTGGCAATTCAATTATTATGGCTAAATATCGTTACTGATGGACTTCAAGATTTTGCTCTTTCATTTGAAAAAACTGAACCTTCTATTATGAAACAAAAACCAAGAAGTCCTAAAGAATCTATTTTTAACAAAGAATTATTTTCAGAAGTTTTTATTTCAGGATTATTCATAGGACTTATTGTATTTGGAGTATGGTTTTATCTTATAAGAATTGTAGGAATGGATACTTATATTGCTAGGGGTCATATTCTAGTACTTATGGTATTTATGCAAAATATACATGTACTAAATTGTCGAAGTGAAAAAGAATCTGCTTTCAAAATTAGTCTTCGTAGTAACCCACTTATAGCATTTAGTATTATTGGTTCAATCATTTTACAAATAATAATTATGGAAGTGCCACTATTTAGTACATTTTTACAAACAACTACAGTGCCAATCTCTACAATGATTATATTATTTTTACTATCATGTATTATATTAATAGTAATGGAAATCTATAAAGTAATAAAAAGAAATAAAGTATGTAAGCAAAACTAAATATTTATAAAATAAGGAGTAGTAAAACATGAAAGTAACACACGAATTCGGCCCATTTTATAATAAAAATTCTGAAATTCTAATTTTAGGAAGTATACCATCTCAAAAATCAAGAGAACAAGGATTTTACTATGGCCACCCTAAAAATAGATTTTGGCAAGTTTTATCAACTATTTATAATGAATCATTACCAATAGATATTAAAGATAAAAAAGCGCTTTTAACAAAACATAAAATAGCCCTTTGGGATGTTCTAGAATCATGCGATATAGAAAACTCTAAAGATAGTAGTATAAAAAATCCCAAAATAAATGATATTAACATAATTATTAACAATTCTAATATCAAAACAATTTATACTACTGGAAAAACAGCATATGACTTATATAACAAATATTGCTTAAAAACAATAAATGAAGAAGCTATCTATCTTCCCTCAACATCACCAGCAAACTGCAAAATAAAATTAAATGATCTAGTTAAAGAATACAAACTAAAAATTTTAAATAAATAATAAAGCTATAAAAATAAAAGCAATAATATACAATTTTTTGACAATAAATGTAAATAATAAAAAGAAATGTTGTAAAAAACTAAAAATTTATATATAATAATTATGTAAAATAAAATAGGAAAGTAGGGATTAGTGTGAATAATAATATGCCTAATAATTTTAATAATAATAATATAAATTCAGGAAATGGAAATCAAATTTCTAATCCACAAATAGATCGTATTAATGAACAATTAATGGGAGGACAAAGTACTGTAGGGAATGGACCTAGTATAATGCAAGGCATGTCAAATGTTAATCAAACTGGCAATGTTATGCAAGGAATGAATAATCCTCAAAATAATAGCAATATAATAAAGCAAGATAAACCACAACAAGCAATGCCAGAAATGCCTGGACAAAATCATTCTGGAATTAATGCCTATACTATGCAATATGAACAAACTCCTAAACAAGAACAAAATCAAAGTAATGTAGGAATTTCTCAAACTAATAATTATAATGCGATGAACAATATGACAAATAATAACTATAATCCAAATAATTTAAACAATAGTCAAATGCCTGTTAATGATATAAATAGAATAAATAATCCTCAAACTATAAATCAAAATCTAAATAATAATGTTATGAATAATAGTTTAAATAATCAATTTGGATATCAAAATAATATATCTAATAATTTAAATACAATAAATAACATGAGAAATGAAAGTATAACTAATAATCCCGATGAATTTATAAATAATAATTCAAATCAAAATATGGCATATATGAATAATAATATGGCCGGGGAACAACCACTACCAAAAAATGATCCTCAAAATAACATAGGACCTAATCCAACACTAAATAATTATAATAGTGTCGGAGGAATAAAACCAACTAGTACTGGCACATCTCAAGTAGGAATATCACAAGTTGGTCAAACAGAAATGAATCACCAAGCTATGGCAACTGATATCAAATTAGATGAGCCAAAAAAGAAAAAGAAATTTCCTTTATCAACTAGGGAAACTGTATTAGTAGCTATTGCTTTAATAGGAATAGTTGTAGTAATTATTATGTACACTTAATTAAACTTGACATATATAAATTAGTATAATAAAATATATGATAATTCGATGAAGTGGAGAAGTAATATAGATACTTACTTAAAGAGAGTCTTTTATTGGTGTAAGAAAGATAGTGAGATTTATATGAATAACACCACTGAGTGCTTTTTTGAACTAGTAGTAGAAAAAGCCGGTAAAAGCCGTTATAAAAATAAAGATATCAAACACGATAAGAAGAGTGGTACCGCGATTTAATCGCCCCTTTAATTATGGTGTTTTTTTATTAGCAAAGGAGAGAAAAATATGGATTTAAAAGAATTATATGATAAGTTAAAAGACTATATGGGAAAAGAAATAATATTAAAAGGATGGATTAGAAATCATCGTAAACAAAAAGAGTTTGGATTTATAGATTTTAGTGATGGAACTTGCTTTAAGCATATTCAAATTGTTTATGATAATACATTAGAAGATTTTGATGAAATACAAAAATATCATATTGGAAGTACAATAGAAGTACGAGGAATACCAATAAAATCTGAAGGTAAAGGACAAGAAATAGAAATAAAAGCCCAAAATATTAAATTATTAGGAGATTGTCCTGAAGATTATCCAATCCAAGCAAAAAGGCATTCAATGGAATTTTTAAGAGAACAAGCATACTTAAGACCAAGAACTAATCTTTTTCAAGCAACATTTAGAATAAGAAGTATTGCTGCAATGGCTATTCACACATATTTTCAAGAACGAGGATATGTATATGTACATTCTCCTCTAATTACTGCTAATGATGGTGAAGGAGCCGGAGAAATGTTCCAAGTAACTACTTTAGACTTAGAAAAATTATCTGATAAAAAAATAGATTATACAAAAGATTTTTATGGTAAAAAAGTAGGACTTACTGTAACAGGACAATTAGAAGCTGAAGCATTTGCAACAGCATTTAAAAAAACCTATACATTTGGTCCAACATTTAGAGCAGAAAATTCAAATACTAAAACACATGCCAGTGAATTTTGGATGATTGAACCAGAAATATCATTTTGCGACTTAAATGAATTAATGGATATTGAAGAAGATATGCTAAAATTTATAGTAAATTATGTATTAGAACATGCCAAAGATGAAATGGAATTTTTGGATAAATTTGTAGAAAAGGGATTAATAGATAAATTAACAAAACTAGTAAATAGTAAATTTACACGAATTACTCATGAAGAAGTAATAACAATATTAAAAAACTCAAAACAAAAATTTGAATTTACACCAGAATATGGAGAAGATATAGCAAAAGAACATGAAAAATATATAACAGAATATTTTAATGGTCCAGTATTTATTACGAATTGGCCTAAGGATATAAAAGCATTTTATATGAAATTAAATGATGATAATAAAACAGTTGCAGCAGTAGATTTAGAAGTACCAGGAGCAGGAGAATTAATGGGAGGTAGTCAAAGAGAAGAAGACTATGATAAATTATTAAATAGAATGAAAGAAATGAAAATATCTGAAAAAGGCTTAGAATGGTATTTGAATTTAAGAAAATATGGGACATGTGTTCATTCTGGATTTGGAATGGGATTCGAAAGATTACTTATTTATTTAACTGGTGTTGAAAATATAAGAGATGTAATACCATTTCCAAGAACTCCAGGAAATTGTGATTTTTAAAGGAAATGTTTACTTTCTTTTTTAATTATTAATAAATTAAATATAATAATATCTTAGTAACAAAACTATTTTGAAAAATTTTACAAATGATGTATAATTATAAATAGGTGAACTAAAATGATACTAGAAATAAGAGATTACTTT